>DATHMJ010000432.1:0-7442 GCA_035487215.1 Gemmatimonadales bacterium | reverse complement strand
GCGACCGATACTTCATTCGTACACTGCAGCTCTATCCGGTCACCTCCACGTATCTGGGTGGTGATGGCTACAGCGCGTCGCTGAGCGGCGTGAACGGCATGCTGCGCAACTGGCGACCGGACGCGCTCCGGAGTGAAGGCGCGTTCCTTCGTGAGATCGAGCGCTCACGTCAGGCCATCGACCCCGCCGGGCTCAGCCCCAACGACCGGATCGACCACGCGGTGCTCGGCGCACAGATCGGGTTCTCGCTTCATCAAATCGAAGATCGGCGGTTGCACGAGCGCGCCGTGGACGCGTATGTCGCGGAACCCTTCCACGGTGTGGACTGGCAGCAGCAGCAGATGGAGGCGGGACCCGACGGTCAGCTCGGCAGCGAAGCCGAGTGGGATCTGGTGGTCAAGCGTCTGGCAGCAGTGCCGGCCTATTTGGCCACCGCGCGGGACAACCTGCTCGCCGGCAAACAGGCCGGCAATCTGCCGGACCGACGGCTGGCGCAGTACGACGGCGTGGACGGCAGCACGGCCAACGAGCAGTACTTTCGCTCGGCGCTTCCGGCCGCCGTGGCCGGCTACCTTGGTCGCCGGCCGTTCGCCGCCACCATCCTCGGCCGCGTCACCCACGCGAGTGCCGGGGCGGCCGATGCGTTCCGCGACTTCGCGACGTTCCTCAAGAGCACGTACGATCTTTCCGAGGGTGTCGACCGCTACGCCGCGGGAGAAACGGAATACGACTGGCGGCTCGAGCACTGCCTCCACACCGAGCACCGCGCCGCGGATTTGTGGGACTACGGAGCCGAGCAGGTCGCCCAGTACGAGCGCGCGATCTTCGGGGTCGCGAAGGAGGTCGCCAAGGACGCGAAGCTCCGCTTGGACTTCGGAAGCCCGGCGTCCCGACTGGCATCCGTGCGAGCGGTGATGACCCACCTCTCGAAGGACTCTCCCTCCAACGACGACGAGCTGTTCCGGTGGTATCGCGAGACCGGCAATCGAGCGGTCGGGTACGGACGCGAGCAGCGTCTGTTCGATGTGCCCGCGACCTATCGCCTGGAGATCGTGCCGACTCCGCCGGTTCTCCGCAGCTCCATCGATGCCACCTACTACCCGGCGCCACCGTTCAAGAAGAGCGGAGTGGGTCGTCTCTATCTCACGCCGACCGGCAACGATCCCGGGCAGCTCAAGGTGAACAATCGGGCCTCGGTGGCCGATACCGCCGTGCACGAGGGATTCCCCGGCCACGATTGGCACTTCAAGTACATGAGCCAACACGCCACGGAGATCTCCAACATCCGCTGGCTCACGCCGGGGTCGGTGGAGGACTCGGCCGCGATGTGGGAGGACTCGATGGCGACCGAGGGCTGGGGCCTTTACTCGGAAGAGCTGATGGCCGACCCCGTCCCGGGCCGACCGCACGGGTTCTACACCGCGGCCGAACACCTCTACGAGTTACAGGGCCAGTTGCTTCGGGCGGTGCGGGTCCGGGTGGATGTGGGTCTGCACACCGGCCGCATGACCTTCGAGCAGGCGGTGGATTACTTCACCCAGCACGTTCAGTTCTTCCCCGGAGCCTGCGCCAAGAGCGCAAGCGATCCGGTCGCCAAGGCCCTGTGCGACGTGGCGAGCCGCGCGATCTATCGCTACTCCAAGTGGCCCACCCAGGCCGTCACCTACAACCTCGGCAAGAATGCCATCGTCTCCCTCCGCGAGGAGGTGCGACGCCTGCAGGGCGCCCGCTTCGCGCTGCGCGCTTTTCATGAGCGCCTGATGCGGATGGGAACGATTCCAGCCGGGTACTACCGCGAAGAATTCCTCCGCGCCACGTCGGCGAGCTAAGCCCTCTCCGCCGAATGGCCGCTCCGGCCACGCCTTGGCCATTCGGCACGAGGCGTGCGTTTACCGCGGGCGGCCGGATAGCCAACGGAGGTGGACCAAATGTTCGAAGACGAACGCATGCCGTGGGAGACCGAGGGAGATCTTCCTTGGGCCCCGGAAGAGGCGGGCTGGGAAGCGCCCGACCCGGAGGCTTGGCGTGGCGAGGTCCATCACGGCGAATGGCCGGAAGAGTTGGCCGGCCCGGAATATTGGCTCTACAAGAAGCTCGGCGAGGAAGAGGAGTAGATCCTCGCGGAATGAGCGAACCCACGACGGGGCCTTGGTAATCCGAGGCCCCGTCGGTTTATTGGAACTCCACCCTGTACGATTGTTGCCCTACGGCGTATATTCGGGTACTGCATTTCGCGTCCGGCTCGCGGACCTCGTGACCCAGAACACATATTTCAGGACCCCTGCTCCCAGGCAGTCAGCACACCCGTGACCACACGCGCTCCGCGTCATCCCGCGTCGCCCGCCGCGTCGCCGCCTCGGCGTACACCCGAGGACGAGCTTCGCGTCAGCGAGGAGCGCCTGAGTCTGGCCTTGCTCGCGACCGAGACGGGGCTCTGGGAGTGGCAGGCCAGCGGCGGTCCCCGCTACCTGGGCGACACGTGGACGTCGCGGTTCGGGCACGACTCGCGGGATCTCGTCAGCGAGTTCCATGTGGCCGAGCAGCTGGTCCACGCCGAAGACCTCCCCGAAGTGAGGGCCTGCCTCACCGCCCATATCGCCGGCACCACGCCGGTCTACGAGTGCGAATACCGGCTGCGCAACCGGGCCGGAGAATGGCGCTGGGTTCACGACCGGGGACGCGTGGTCGAGCGCGACCGCGATGGCCACGCGCTCCGCATGATCGGCATGCAGACCGACGTCACCGAGCGGAAAGAGGCCGACGCGGCGCTCTTCCGGGAGCGCGAGCGGGCGGTGGTGACACTGGCCTCGATCGCCGACGCGGTGATCTCCACCGACGGTCGCGGCATGATCGAATACCTGAACCCGGTGGCAGAGCACCTCACCGGATGGACGCTGCTGGAGGCCCGCGGCGAGCCGCTCACCCGCGTGTTCACCGTGCTCCACGAATTGTCGCGCGAGCCGGTCGAGACGTCGGCCGAACGCTGTCTCGACGAGGATCGGCCGATGGGCCTCACCAGCCATCTCACCTTGGTGCGCCGCGACGGCGTAGAGTTCGCGATCGACGAGTCCGCCGCTCCGCTGCACGACCATGAGGGACGCCTCACCGGCGTCGTGATGGTGTTTCGCGACGCGACCCCGCAGAGGCAATTGACCCGGCAGCTCTCACATCAAGCCACGCACGACCCGCTCACCGGTCTGATCAACCGGCGGGAATTCGAGCGCCGTTTGGCTCGCGTCGTCCTGACCGCGCGGGATTCCGGCACGACGCACGGCTTGTGTTATCTCGATCTCGATCGCTTCAAGACGGTGAACGACACCTGCGGACACGTCGCCGGCGACGCGCTCCTGCGGCAGCTCGCCGGGATTCTCCGGGGCGAGCTTCGGAGCCGCGATACGTTGGCCCGCTTGGGGGGCGACGAGTTCGCCGTGTTGCTCGAGCACTGCGAAATGGAGCAGGCGCGTCGGATCGCCGAGGGGCTTCGGGTCGTCGTACAAAATTTCCGATTTACCTGGGAAGACCACATCTTCGGCCTCGGCGTGAGCATCGGTCTCGTGGAGCTGACCGCCAGTTGTACGACGGAGTCGGAGGCGTTACGCGCCGCTGACGCGGCCTGCTACCGGGCCAAGCATGCCGGGCGTAACCGCATCCATGCCGCGTGGGCGGAAGACGCGTCCCCGGCCGACGGGGCCCGGACCGATTGGACCACCCGGATCACACGAGCCCTGGAGGAGACCCAGTTCCGGCTTTATGCCCAGCCGATCTTGCCGCTTGCGCGAGCCAGGGCCGGCGAGCCGGGGTTTTGGGAGGTCTTCCTCCGGCTGGAGGACGCCGAGGCGGGACTGCTCCCGGCCGGTGCATTCCTGCCGGCAGCGGAGCGGTACAGTCTCATGTCGGTCATCGACCATTGGGTCGTCCGACACACCATCGCCCGTCTGGCCGGCTGGCGTCCGCGGGAGGACCAGGGCAGCCTGCCACCCTGCTGCATCAACCTGGGGGCCGAGTCCCTGCGGGACGAAGCGCTCATTGGTTTGATCCGCGAGCGGCTCCAGGAAGACCGGCTGGCACCAAGTTCGCTGTGTTTTGAGGTGAGCGAGAAGGCCGTGCTGGCCGACCTGGCCCAGGCCGTCTCCTTTACCCGGGAATTACGGGAGCTGGGCTGCCGGGTGGCGCTGGATGACTTTGCCGGGGGACTCTCTTCCTTGCACTACCTCAAGGCATTGCCGCTGGACCTGCTAAAGCTGAGTCCCGCGGTGATCCGCGATCACGAGGCCGACCCCCTCCAGGCCGTGGTGGCCCGGGCGGCGACCCAGGCGGGCCGCGTGCTCGGCATCCCCATTGTCGGCAAGGGAGCGGACACCAGCGCCGCGCTCGACGCCCTGCGTGCCCTCGGAGTAGACTTCGCCCAGGGCTTCGCGCTCGCGGCGCCCCGCCCCATCGAGGATCTCATTGCCGAGGCAGGCGCGTCCTGCCCGGTGCGCTGACGTCGAGTCACGCGACCATCCATGCGAGTCACCGCCGCTCCGCTCCTCGCGGTCCTGATGCTGTGTGGCTGCACCGCCGAGCCGCTCGGTCCTCCCAACCTCGTGCCGGTGGCCACCGTCACGGTGGCCCCGGCGAGCCCCGTGGTCTCCGTGGGCGCCAAAGCGCCGCTCACTCCCATCCCCCTCGCCACCAACGGCGATACTCTCAGCAACCGGACCTTCACCTGGGCGAGCGGTGACGCCGCCATTGCGTCGGTGGATGCCCAGGGAGTCGTCACGGGGGTAGCGGCCGGAAGCACCCAGATCACGGCGACGGCCGAGGCCAAGAGCGGATCGGTGACGCTCACGGTGAGCACGACCGCGGTGAACTCGGTAACCGTCACCCCCACGACGACGACGGTCGACGTGGGCGGCACCGCCACGCTGACCGGCGCGGCTTTCGCAACCGGTGGCGCTCCGCTGCCGGGACGGGTCTTCTCCTGGGCCAGCTCCAACACCTCGGTCGCGGCGGTGACGTCGCTCGGCGTCGTCCACGGCATCGCGCCGGGAACGGCCACCATCACCGGCACCTCCGAGGGAAAGAGCGCCACGGCGACGGTGACGGTCGTGATCGCGCCGGTGGCCAGCGTCACGATCACGCCGGTCCCCGCGACTGTTGGTATCGGCGAGACGCTCCAGCTGACGGCCACCCTGAAGGACGCGGGGGGCCACCCGCTCAGCGGCCGCACCGTGACGTGGCAGACCTCCAACCAGCTCGTCGTGAGCATCAGCAACACCGGGCTCGCCACCGGCGTCTCCCTGGGTGACGTCACGATCACCGCGACCGCCGAGGGCGTCAACGGGACCGCCACGATCGGCGGGCGCTTGCGCTTCACCAGCGTGAGCGCCGGCCAGGACTTCACCTGCGGCGTGACCCCGCTCCATTCAGCGTACTGCTGGGGCCGGAACGCCGCTGGGGCGCTCGGCAATGGGACGCCGAACAACAGCACGACCCCGGTCGCCGTGTCGCTCCCCGTCGGCGTGCGGCTCGATTCGGTGAGTGCCGGTCAGGACCATGCCTGCGGACTGACGACGACCGGCAACATTTACTGCTGGGGCGCCAACGATTTCGGCCAGCTGGGCACGGGGAACACGAATCCGCGGACCGCCCCGACGCTGGTGTCGGTGTCACCTCCCGCCACGTTTACGCAGGTCTCGGCCGCGGCACAGTTCACCTGTGCGTTGACGACCACGAACCTGGCGCTCTGCTGGGGCCTCAATTTCAACGGCCAGCTGGGCAATGCCATCAACGTCAACACCAATACGCCCAATTCGTCGCCGCTCGTGGTCAACGGTGGACCGTTCCGCGCCGTGAGCGCGACGCAGGGACACGCGTGCGCGCTTCTCACCGGTGGCGCCGGCCAGGACGGGCTCGGGGTCTGTTGGGGGCTCAACGACCAGGGCCAGCTCGGCCGCGGAGGCGGGAACAGTCCCCCGTTCGACGTGAATCCGCAGGTGATCTCCGGGTTCGTGCAGTATGCGACGATCGCGGCGGGAGTCCGGTTCTCCTGCGGCATCGAGCTGACCGTCGCCGGCGCGGCCGACTGCTGGGGCCTCAACGACGTTGGTCAGCTCGGTACCACCACGCTGGGCGGCTTCACGTCATCGCCCGTGAGCGTGACTGGCGGCCTCGTGTTCGCTCAGCTCTCCGCGGGGAACGGTCTGGCCTGCGGCGTGACGTCCAACGGGCAGGGCTATTGCTGGGGTAACAACAGCTTCGGACAGCTGGGCATCGGGAGCACGGTCGCGGTGCCCACGCCGCCTCAACCCCGGCTCGTCAGCGGTGGTCTGGCCCTCGGCATGATCGCCGCGGGGTACTTCCACGCCTGTGGCGTGACCACGACTCGCGCGGCCTGGTGCTGGGGCCGCGCCCAGGACGGGCTCAATCCCACGGCCAGCGCCCTGGGCAACGGAGCGAGCGGAGGAAGCAACACGCCGGTACAGGTGTCCGGACAGCAGTAGCCCGCCTCAGGCTTGCGGTCGAAGATCGCGCAGCTTTCTGAGCTCGGGCACGCGCCACGCCGTCGCCGCGACGACCAGCAGCGTAACGGTTCCGCCGAAGACTACCGACGGGACCGTCCCCATCAGCCGAGCCGCTACGCCGGACTCGAAGGCGCCGATCTCGTTGGACGATCCGATGAAAATCTGATTGACGGACGACACCCGGCCCAACAGCGACGCCGGGGTCGAGACCTGCAGCAGCGTCGAGCGGATAACGACGCTGACCATGTCCACCGCTCCACTGACCGCCAGCAGCACCGCCGACAGCACGAAGTTGCGGGACAAGCCGAATCCGATCATCGTGAGACCAAAGCACGCCACGTAGGTGAGCAGGGTGGGTCCAGCTCGTCGGAGCGGCCGCCGGTGCGCCAGCACCAGCGACGTCAGCACGGCGCCCACCGACGGCGCTGCGCGCAATAGCCCCAGGCCTTGCGGTCCGACGTGCAGGATATCCGCCGCGAAGATCGGGAGCAGCGCGGTGGCGCCACCGAACAGCACGCTGAAGAGGTCGAGCGTGATCGCGCCCAGCAGGATGGGTTGGCCGCGGAGGAAGCGGACGCCGGCACCGAGGCTGTCGCGCACCGAGCCGTCGTCGGAGGGCCGCGCCGATCCGACATGCTTGAGGGTCGTGATCGCCACGAGCGCCACCCCCGTCAACGCCAGGCCGACGCCATACGCGGCCGCCGGGCCTGCGAATCCGTAGAGCAATCCCCCCAAGGCCGGACCGACCACCGCGGCGAGCTGCCAGATCGAGCTACGCCACGCCACCGCGTTGGGGTACAGCGATCTCGGCACCAACTCCGCGCCAAGGGCCTGCCGGGCCGGCTGGAGGAAGCTCCGCGCCACGCCGGTTACGAAGATGACGGCGTAGATCGGCCAGACGTGCTTGGCAGAGATTCCGCCGGGCGCCAGCGAGAA
>DATHMJ010000431.1:0-5170 GCA_035487215.1 Gemmatimonadales bacterium | reverse complement strand
CGTCATGCTGCCTCCCCGGGTCAGGGTCTCCGCACGCCACTCCACCGCTGCAATGTGCGCGCTGAAATCGTGTTCGGCGAGTCGGCCAGGCTATTGGCCGTGATACGTGACTTGAAGGCCGAAGACGGAAGTAATTTTGGTTCTTGCTCTTAGGGTGCCCCCGGGCGAAATTACCGCCCGCATGATCAAGGTCACCGCCGTTGAACGCGACTCGATCGCCGAAGAGCTGGGGCTCAGGCCCGGTACCGAGCTGTTATCGGTGAACGGCCGGGAGCTGGAGGACTTTCTCGACTGGGAGTTTCTCACCGCCGAAGAAGAGATCCTGCTGCACGTCCGCCAGCCGGACGGCGAGGAGATCGAGTTCGAGATCGAGCGTCCGCTGGGCGAGCCGATGGGTCTGGCGCTCGAGCCGCCGCACATCCGCCGTTGCGCCAATCGGTGCGATTTCTGTTTCGTCGACGGGCTGCCCGAGGGCTTGCGCGACGTTCTCTACATCCGGGACGACGACTACCGGCTGTCGTTTCGGTACGGCAACTTCGCGACGCTGACCAATCTCAAGCCGCATGACATCCAGCGCATCGTCGAGTATCGGCTCTCGCCGCTCTATGTGTCGGTGCACGCCACCGATCCCGTCGTGCGGCGCTACCTGCTGCGCAATCCCACGGCGCCGGACATCATCCCCCAGTTGCGCGGATTCGCGGAGCATGGCATCCGGTTTCACACGCAGGTCGTGCTGTCGCCCGGGGTGAACGACGGCGCCGTGCTGCGCCAGACCCTCGACGATCTCTGGGCGTTCGGACCCGCCGTCCTCTCGTGCTCGGTCGTCCCGGTGGGACTCACCGAGTTCAGCAAGCACCACCTCTGCCGCGAGCCGACCGAGGCCGAGTGTCGCGCCGCCGTCCTCGAGCTGGAGTCGCGCTGGCCGGCCGCCCTCGCGGAGCGTCAGGTCCATTGGGTTTGCGGGGCGGACGAGCTGTACCTGCGCGCCGGGCTGGAGCTGCCCGGTACCGAGGTGTACGACGGCTTCGAGCAAGTGGAGAACGGCGTGGGTGCGGTCCGCTGGCTGCAACACCGCATCGCGCTGGAGACCGGCTCGATGGGAGCCTGGAGCGGGCGGCGCATCGGCGTCGTGACCGGCTCCGCGATGGCTCCGCTGATGCCGCTGGTGCTCGAGCCGCTCGCGCGCGCCACCGGCGCCCGATTCGAGCTGGTCCCGGTCGAGAACTCGCTCTTCGGGCCCTCCGTGACCACGGCCGGGCTGCTCCCTGGAGCGGCCATCCAGGACGCCCTCGCCGACCGCCGCGATCTCGAGCTGGCGCTCCTGCCCGGCGAATGCGTGAACGACGACGGGCTCTTCATCGACAACCTGAGCGTCGAAGGCCTGGCGGCCCGCCTCCCGTTCGAGATCCGTCTCTCGCAGGACTTCGCGGACGCGCTCCACACTCCACTCGCCGCGTGAACAAACCGACCGTCGCGATCGTGGGCCGCCCCAACGTGGGGAAGTCCACCTTGTTCAACCGCATCGTGGGCGGGCGCCCCGCGATCGTCTCCGAGGTGCCGGGCACCACGCGCGACCGCCATTTCGGCGACGCGGAGTGGGGCGGCCGCTCGTTCTGGCTGGTAGACACCGGTGGGCTCGTGCCGGACTCGGACGACTCGATGGAGCGCGCCATCCGGCGGCAAGTCGACTTCGCGCTCGAGGAGTCGGACCTCATCCTCTTTCTCGTGGACGGGAAGGAGGGTGTGACGCCGCTGGATCGGGCGATCGGCGAGCGGCTCCGCAAAGCGGGGCGACCCGTGCTCCTCGTCGTGAACAAGCTCGACGATCTCGAGCGCAGCGCCGCACACTACGAGTTCTTCGAGCTGGGGTTCGGCGAGCCCTATGGGGTCTCCGCCGCGGTGGGGAAGGGCAGCGGGGATGTGTTGGACGCGATGGTGGCTCGGCTACCCGCGCGCGACCCCCGCGAAGGGGAGGATTACATCAACGTCGCGGTCGTCGGTCGCCCCAACGTGGGCAAGTCCTCGCTCGTGAACCGATTGGTGGGAGAAGAGCGCCACGTCGTCGCGCCCGAGGCTGGGACCACGCGCGACGCGATCGATTCGCTCTTGCGGTTTCGAGGCACGGCCCTCAACTTCATAGATACCGCAGGGTTACGGAAGCGAGCTAAAGTGGAGGATGATCTTGAGTTCTACTCCACGCTGCGCACCCGGCGGGCCATGGAACGGGCCGAGGTCTGCGTGTTGGTGGTGGACGCGACGCTGGGTCTCCACACCCAGGATCTGCGCATCGCCACCGAGGCCTGGGATCGCGGAGCAGGGCTCATCATCGTGGTGAACAAGTGGGATCTGGTCGCGGAGAAGGACGCCAACACCGCGCACCGCGGCCAGGAAGCCCTGATCGAGCGGGTGCCATTCCTCCGCTACGTCCCGTTCCTGTATGTCTCGGCGCTCACCGGCCAGCGCGTGCGGCAGCTGCTCGACCTGATTCTCCAGGTCGCGCGCGCGCGCGAAGTGCGCGTGCCCACGGCGGAAGTGAACCGCGTCCTGGAAGATTTGGTGCAACGCGCCGCACCGCCCCAGAAACCGGGTGACGAGGTCAAGCTGCTCTACGCATCGCAGATCGGTACCGCGCCTCCCACGTTCGCGATCGTCAGCAACCGCCCGGACGACGTGCCGGAATCGTATCAGCGCTATCTGGTGCACGGGTTTCGCTCGGCGTGGGCGTTCGCCGGGTCGCCGCTCCGGCTCAAGTTCACCCTGCGAGGCTCGAAGCGATGATCGCGGTGGTGGCCTGGCTGCTCGGCTCCTATCTGGTCGGCGCGATCCCGACCAGCTACCTCGCGGGACGGTTGTTCAAAGGCATCGACCTTCGCGAGCACGGGAGTCGGAACCTGGGCGCGACGAACGTCTACCGCGTGCTCGGCTGGAAGTACGCCATTCCCGTGGGACTCGTCGACCTGGCCAAAGGCGCGGTGCCCGTGTGGCTGGCCGGCGCGCGCGGGCCGGACATCGCGCTCTTCCCGCTGTACTGCGGCGTCGCCGCCGTGTTCGGCCACGTGTTCTCCATCTTCGTCGGGATGAGCGGGGGCAAAGGCGTGGCGACGGCGTCGGGCGTCGTGTTGGCGCTGGCGCCGAAGGCGCTGCTCGCCGTCCTCGTCGTGTGGGCGGCGCTCGTCTGGCTGACCGGCTACGTGTCGGTGGGCAGCGTCGCCTCGTCGGCGCTGTTCCCCCTCGCCGCCTATCTGCTCGAGGGCGCTCGTGGCGGCGTGCTGATCGTGGAGACCGCGCTCGCGGCGTTCCTGGTCTGGAAGCACCGCGTCAACCTGCGGCGTTTGGCGAATGGAACCGAGAATCGGTTCGGTCGTCGCGGAGCCGTCGCGTCGGCGAAGGAGGGTGAACCCGCAGGCCGCGCGCCGTGACCCGGGTCGCCGTCCTTGGCGCCGGCAGCTGGGGAACGACGCTCGCCGATCTGCTGGCGCGAAAGGGCGACGAGGTCCGCCTCTGGGCCTTCGAGGGCGAGGTGGTCGAGGCGATCAACGCCCGGCATGAAAACCCGCTGTTCCTGCCCGGGCTGGCGCTCGAGCCGCGGCTGCGGGCGTTCGCCGATGCGAGCGAGGCGGTGAAAGAAGCGGAGGTCCTCGTCTCGGTCGCGCCGAGTCACGCCGTTCGGGCGGTGCTCGGGCGAGTGGCGGGAAGCGTGGCCAGCGGCACCCTGGTCGTGAGTGCCACGAAGGGACTCGAGGTCGATTCGCTGGAGCCGATGTCGGCGGTGATCGCCGAGACCCTGCCGGGAAGTCGGGTGGCGGTGCTCTCGGGTCCGAGCTTCGCTCAAGAGGTGTTCGCGGGGCAGCCGACGGCCGTGGTGGCCGCGGCCGGGGACGACCGGACCGCGCAAGCCGCGCAGCGGCTCTTCGCTACGCCGACGTTTCGGGTGTATTCGCACGGCGACGTGATCGGGGTGGAGCTGGCCGGAGCGCTCAAGAACGTGATCGCCATCGCGGCCGGCATTCTCGAGGGGCTTGGCCTCGGCGACAATCCTCGCGCCGCGCTCCTGACCCGGGGGCTCGCGGAAATCGCGCGGCTCGGTCTCGCACGGGGAGCGCAGCCGCTCACGTTCGCCGGTCTGGCCGGCATGGGCGACCTGATCCTCACCGCCTGCGGTCAGCTCAGCCGGAACCGCGCGCTGGGTGTGGCGGTGGCGCAGGGCATGTCGTTCGAGGCGTATCGGGCCGCGCACCGGAGCGTGGCCGAGGGCGCGAATGCTTCCCGCGCCGGGGCGGCGCTCGGGCACAAGGCGGGCGTGGAGCTCCCGATCACCGCCCAGGTGTGCGACGTGCTCTTCCGGGGTAAACCGGCGCGCGAAGGCGTCGCCGAGCTGATGGGACGCGAGCTCAAATCGGAGCAGTGGAAATGACGACCGCGCGACCAGTCCAGGAGTTCTACTCGATCGGTGAAGTCTGTACGCTCACCGATCTCAAGCCGCACGTGCTCAGGTATTGGGAGAGCCAGTTCCGCTTCCTGAACCCGGCCAAGAATCGCTCCGGCAATCGGGTGTACAAGGCCCGTGAAGTCGAGCTCATCATGCTGGTGAAGCACCTCTTGTACAACGAGAAGTACACCATCGAAGGCGCCCGGCAGCGGATCGATCAGTACCGCCGGTCCGGCGACCTCAAGCCATCGGCGCGGCGGGCGTTCGAAGCGCAAATGCTGGAGGAAGTCCGGACCGAGCTCGACACCGTGCTGGGGATCCTCGAGGGGAGAGCCGCAAGACAGCGCGAGCAGTAAGCGCTCCGCGATGAACATCCTCATCACCAACGACGACGGCATCCTGGCCCCGGGCCTCGCGCTCCTGGCCGACGTCTGTCGCGCGGTCGCGACGGTGACCGTGGTGGCGCCCGATCGGGAGCAGAGCGGAACGTCGCACTCGCTCACGTTGCACCGGCCCATCCGTCCGATGCGCCGCCCCGACGGCGCCTTTCAGGTGGACGGCACCCCGACGGACTGCGTGATGCTGGCGCTCGAGGCGCTGATGCCCGAGCGGCCGGACTTCGTCTTCTCGGGCGTGAACCACGGGCCCAACATGGGCGAAGACGTGCTCTACTCCGGCACCGTGGCCGCGGCGATGGAGGCCGTCATGCTGGGCGTCCCGGGCATCGGCATCTCGTTCGCG
>DATHMJ010000430.1:0-2235 GCA_035487215.1 Gemmatimonadales bacterium | reverse complement strand
GCGCTTCGACCTTGCCGAAGCCGAGCGCGCCGCCGGACGGCTGCCGCACATCGGGGCGCTCGTGGCGCGCGGTGGGGGGACGTGTGCCATCACGGCGTTCCCCTCCACCACCAGCGTCGCGTATCTGCCGTTCCTCACGGGCTGCATGCCCGGCCGTTGCGACGTCCCGTCGATTCGGTGGCTCGACCGGCGCGCGTACCGCGGCTCGTGGTGGCGCGACCGCGCCGCGCTCCGAAGCTACTGCGGCTATCAGGCTCCGTTGCTGGACGCCGACCTGGCGCCCGACGTGCGCACCATCTTCGAGCTGGTGCCCGAGAGTCTCGGCATCTTCACGCCGCTCACGCGCGGTCTCTCCCCGGATCGTGATCCCACCCGTCTCTCGCGGTGGCTCTGGGGCGCCGTCGCGCACTATGTCCGGTGGCACCAGCCGTCGGACGACGCGGTGGGCCAGCATTTGCTCGCGGCCGCGGAGGGTGCCGAGCGGTTCGTCTTTGCGCAGTTCCCCGCGGTGGACGGATACAGTCATCAGGACGGCCCCATGGCTCCGTCCGTGCGCCGCGCGTTGCATCGGGTAGACGCCGTGGTCGGACGCCTGGTCGAGCGGCTGGGTGCGCGTGGCGAGCTGGACCGGTCGCTGATCCTGATCGTCAGCGATCATGGTCTTGCTCCGGTGCACACGCATCTCGATCTCGCCGACTGGTTCCACGAGCGGGACGTGCCGACGCTGGCCCACCCCATGATCTGGGCGCAGCATCCTCGGGCCGCGGTCATGGTCGCGGGCAACGGCTCAGCGATGGTGTACGCGCAACCCGAGCAGTCGCGGGAGGCCCGGTGGCCGCTCGCGCGCCTGCGGCAACCCGAGGCCTTCGGTTCCGGCAAGGACCTGATCGCGGCCCTGCTAGCGGAGCCCGCGGTGGCTCTGGTCGCGGCCGAGGATGCGGCGGGGGTGGTTCGCGTCGCGTCGTGGGAGGGCGAAGCCACGTTGGAGCGGTTGGGCGCGAGCCTCGCGTACCGTCCGGTGACCGGCGACCCGCTTCGCATCGGGGGGGCGTGGCTGGCCAGCGACCGCGAGTGGCTCGAGACCACCTGGAACGCCGAGTATCCCGACGCGGCGTACCAGCTGTTCGACCAGTTTCACTCGCCACGGACCGGCGACCTGGTCGTCGTGGCGCGGGCGGGGTACGACTTCCGGGAGCGGTGGGAGATCCCGGAGCACAAGGCCGGCCACGGGAGCCTGGCCCGGACCCACATGCAGACCCCAGTGTGGTCGAACCGCCCGTTGCCGGCGGGCCCGCTTCGCACCGTCGACCTCTTCCCGGTGATGCTGAGCTGGTTGGGGGTGGGGTATCCGGCAGTGCTCGGAGGGGAGACCACGCTGGCCCCGGCGACCGAGCTCGAGATCTCGAGCCCGGTCGGCGGGACTGGCGCTTAAGACTTGGCCTGTTGGTGGGCCTCCACGAACCACAACCACTTGTCCACGCCGCGGGAAATCTCGGTCAGGATGTCGGCGCTGTCGGCGTCCTTCAGGTCGTTCATTTCATCGATGCCGATTCGGGCGGAGCGGCCGAACTCGGCCAGCGCGTCGGAGAGCGCCGCGACGTGCTCTCCCCCCGTGGACAGGGTGAGCGGGTAGTCGATCAACGCGGACCGCTGGGCGACGATGCGCGCGGTCCCTTCGGCGATCCCGCCGAGCTGGACCACCCGCTCGGCGATCAGGTCCACGTATTCCTCGACGTCCTCGTTGACCTCGTCGAACAGCTTGTGCAGGGCGATGAACGACGGCCCCTTCACGTTCCAGTGGGCCTGCTTGCACTGGGTCTGGAGGTCGATGCAGTCGGCCAAGCGCTGGTTGAGCAGCTCGATCGCCTCGGTGCGCGAGGCCTCGGGCAGATCGTTCTTGGTCGGGTAGAGCCGAGTCGCCTGCGGGCGCGTCGACTCCTGCGAATTGCGGGACGGCGTGGCGGGGCGTGTCGATGTGTGGGGACGAGGTGGAGCGGCAGTGCGAGCCATAGGGGTCTCCTTACGGTAGTCGGGCGGTAGCTCTCTAACCTAACCCGGCGGCGCAACGGTGGATGGCTTCTTGGAACCCGGTTTCTGCGGTGCCGCGAGGTGGAGTGTCGCCACCATGTTCACCAGGTCGGCGAGGGAGTCGGCTTTCATCTTTCGCATGACCTTGCCCCGATGTGCCTTCACGGTGATCTCGCTGATGCCAAGCTCTCCGCCGACCTGCTTGTT
>DATHMJ010000429.1:0-6635 GCA_035487215.1 Gemmatimonadales bacterium | reverse complement strand
GTGGGTCATCGACGCAGGGTGTCCGATCAGACTCTCTACGCCGCCCAGCGATTCGGCGAGGGCGAAGACGCGAACCGACTCTGCGAAGCGCTGGGCACGCGGCGGGCTCCCGAGGTCGATGGAGATCATGCCGCCATAGCCGGTCATTTGGCGACACGCGAGATCATGCTGTGGGTGAGACGGCAGGCCTGGATAATAGAGTTTGGCGATCTCGCGGCGTCCGGCGAGCCATTGCGCGACCCGGCGGCCGTTCGCGTCGTGCTGTCGCATGCGGAGCGCGAGCGTCTTGATGCCGCGGAGTGCGAGCCAGCAGTCCATCGGGCCGGGCACCGCTCCGGCCGCGTTCTGGATGAAGCCCAATCGCTCGGCCAGATCGTCGCGTCCGGTGACGAGAATACCGCCCACCATGTCGCTGTGACCGTTGAGGTACTTGGTCGTCGAGTGGAGGGCGATGTCCGCCCCGAACGCGAGCGGGCGTTGGAAGTACGGCGTGGCGAATGTGTTGTCCACCACGTACAGCAACCCGCGCGCGCGGGTGAGGTCCCCCACCGCGGCTAGATCGGTCAGGAACATCATCGGGTTGGTGGGCGTCTCGCAGTACACCAAACGCGTCGCGGGCGTCAGCGCTTGCTCGATCGGCCCGATCTCCCGCATGTCGACGAACGAGAATCGGAGCCCCAGCTCGGCGTAGATCCGAGTCATGAGCCGCATGCTGCCGCCGTACACGTTCTCGCCGCAGACAACGTGGTCCCCCGCCTTGAGCAGCTTGAGGACGGCGTCGAGCGCGGCCAGGCCCGAGCCGAAGGCGAACCCATGCGTGCCGCCCTCGAGGCTCGCGACGGTACGCTCCAGGACTTCCCGGGTGGGGTTTTGGGTGCGGGCGTACTCGTAGCCCTTGTGTCGGCCGAGCCCCTCTTGGATGTAGGTCGAGGTTTGGTAAATCGGGGGCATCACCGCGCCGGCGAGTGGATCCGGGATCTGGCCGGCGTGGATTGCCCTGGTGGAGAAGCCGCTGTCGGGAACGTCGGGAAGCACGCGGGTCATCGTCTCGAGGCCGCAGAAGTCTTGGAAGCGTAACGGCTTTTCACGCGTCCGGGCAAGCCGCCGGTTGAACATTTCCCGAGCCACCGGTACTTTCGCCGAATGATCCCATCCTCGCCCGGCGCAACCGTGACCGCGCGCTGTCTCGTCGTCGATGACGACGCCCAGGTGCGCGGTGCCCTGGTGCGCGTCATCGAGTCACAGGGGCTCGCCTGCCTCCAGGCGTCCTCCGGGAGCGAGGCGCTCGAGCTGCTCCGAACTCAGGGCGAAGTGCCGGTCTGCATCTCCGACATCAATATGCCGGAGATGGACGGCGTGACCTTTCTCCGGACGGCGCTCAAGCTCTATCCCGACCTGGCCATGATCATGCTCACCGGCGTCGCCGAAGTGAGCACCGCGGTGGAGTGCCTCCAAATCGGCGCGCTCGATTACATCTCGAAGCCGGTCCTGATCGACGAAGTCCGCGCGCGCCTCCAAAAGGCGCTGGAGAAGCGGGAGCTGATCCTTCAGAACCGGTTCTACCAGCAGCACCTCGAGAGCCGGGTTCGCGAGCTGGATCGCCGGAACAAGCAATCACTGATCAACGGCGTGCAGATGCTGGTCCACGCCCTCGAAGCGAAAGACTCGTACACCAGCGGTCATTCCGCCCGGGTGAGTCGCTATGCGGTGAAGACCGCGGTACTGTTGGGCCACACCGGCGACCGGTTGGAAGCGATCCGGTTGGGCGGCGAGCTGCATGACATAGGCAAGATCGGAACGCGCGAGGCCATCCTGAACAAGCCCGGACCGCTCACGATCGATGAATTCGCGCACGTCAAGGTCCACGTCACCCTGGGCGAGCGGATTCTCGCGCCCTTCCTCGGTGAATCGCCGGGGGTGCTCCGCATCGTGCGCTCCCACCACGAGCGCATGGATGGCGGCGGGTTCCCCGACGGACTTCGGGGCGACGACATTCCGCCTGAAGCGCGGCTGGTTTCGGTCGTCGATGCGTTCGACGCGATGACGACGAACCGCGCGTACCGTCCCTCCCGGACACCGGCGGAGGCTCTGGAAGAGCTGCGGCGCTGCGCTGGGATGCATTTCGACTCCGAGGTGGTGGAAGCGTTTCACGCCGCCTTTCCCGATCTCGCCGCACTACCGCTTCACGTCTAACCCAACTCTTCCTATCGTGTCCGCTACCCTGATGGTCAGCGTCTCGGGCATGCGGGGCCATGTCGGCACGGACCTGACCCCCGAGCTCGTGGCTCGCTACGCGGCGGCACTGGGTGCCTGGGCCAGCCAGGCCGGGCGCCCCGTCGTGGTGCTCGGGCGGGACTCCCGTACCAGTGGCGCCATGTTCGCTCGCGCGGCCACGGCAGGTCTTATGTCGGTAGGGGTAGAGGTCATCGAACTGGGGGTCGTCCCGACCCCGACCGTCCAGCTTGCGGTCGAGCATCATCATGCGGGCGCGGGACTCATCATTACCGCAAGTCATAACCCGATCGAGTGGAACGCGCTCAAATTTGTCGGTCCGGACGGGGTTTTTCTCGACGCGGCCGCAGGCGCGACGGTCCGAGCCCTGGCCGACGCCGGCCCCGCGCGCTCGGACTGGAGCAGGATCGGGCGAGTGCGCGAGGATCCCGAAGCGGTGGCCCGGCATCTCGACGCGATTGTCGCACTCCCGGTGATCGACGTCGCAGCTATTCGCGCCCGCGGGTTCCACGTTGCTCTCGATTCCGTACGGGGGGCGGGAAGCGTGGCGATTCCGCCGTTGCTCGAACGCCTCGGTGTTCGGATGAGCGCCATCCATCTCGAGCCCGATGGTCGGTTTCCCCACCCCCCGGAACCGGTGCCCGAGAACCTGCGGGATCTGCGGCGATTGGTCCGTGAGAGTGGGGCCGATCTCGGGTTCGCGGTCGATCCGGACGTCGACCGATTGGCGTTGGTCGATGAGACCGGCGACGCAATCGGCGAGGACTACACGTTGGCCCTGGCGGTCCGCGCCGTGCTTTCCGGGAGGGGGAACCCCGAGGGCGGCAAGCCGGTTGTCGTCGTGAACCTATCGACCAGTCTCGTAGTGGAGGATGCGGCTCGCGACTTCGGCGCCCGCTTTGTCAGGGCACCGGTGGGCGAAGCCAACGTGGCCCGCGCCATCCGAGACGAGGGGGCCGCGATCGGGGGGGAAGGCAACGGCGGCGTCATCCTGCCGGGCCTGCATATTGGGCGCGATGCCCCCCTGGGGGTGGCCTTGATTTTGCACTATTTGGCCAAGGTTGGGGCCCCGCTTTCCAGGGTCGTGGCCTCGGCGCCGCGATACACGATTCTCAAGGCGAAAGCCCCCCGTGCGGAGAACCTCGGCCCCTCGTTCGACCGGATCCGGCGGCGCTTTCCAGATGCCAGCGTGGATGAGCGGGATGGGCTCCGGTTGGCCTGGCGGGACCGCTGGTTGCATGTACGCCCCTCGGGCACCGAGCCGATCATCCGGCTCATCGCCGAGGCCCCTACCGCGGAAGATGCGGAGCGCTTGGTGGCGGCGGGAAAAGAACTCCTGACCTAAAGGACCCACGCACCGATGTGTGGAATCGTCGGATATATCGGTCCCCGCCCGGCGGCCAAGCTGCTGATCGAGGGACTCAAGCGGCTGGAATACCGGGGGTACGATTCCTCGGGCATCGCGATCGTGAATGGCAAGGGGCTGGAGATCGTCAAGGCGGCGGGCAAGATCTCCGCGCTCGAGCAGCAACTCGACGGCAATCTTCCCAGCGGCACCCTCGGCATTGCGCACACCCGGTGGGCGACCCACGGGGCACCCACCACGCCCAACGCCCATCCCCATACCGACCAGTCGGGCCGGATCGCCGTCATCCATAACGGGATCATCGAGAACGCCTCGGTCCTGCGGAAGGCGCTGCAGCAACGGGGGCACACCTTCAAGTCGGAAACCGACACCGAGGTGCTGGCGCACCTGGTGGGCGAGTTCTATCGCGGGAACCTGGAGGAGGCCGTCGCGGCGGCGTTGCGGGACGTCGACGGCGCGTATGGTCTCGCCTTCGTCTCCGCGGACGAGCCCGGTGTCCTGGTGGCGGCGCGGAAGGGGTCGCCGCTCCTGGTCGGCGTCGGAGAGAACGAGTGGTTCGTGGCGTCCGACGCGTCCCCGCTGCTCCAGTACACCCGCTCCGTGATCTATCTCGATGACGGCGAGATGGCGGTGCTGAGCCGTGATGGCTATCGCATCCGGAACCTCGAGACCACCAAGATCGACAAGCCGGTGGATCAGATCGAGTGGGACCTCGCCACGATCGAGCGGGGCGGCTACTCGCACTTCATGCTGAAGGAGATCTGCGAGCAGCCGGAGAGCCTGCGAAACACGCTGCGCGGCCACCTGCTGGAAGACGAGGGCACGGCCCGGGTCAGCGGTCTCAATCTATCCGACGACGATCTGAAGCAGGTCCGGCGGATCATCATCACCGCGTGCGGCACCTCCTGGCACTCGGGCCTCATCGGCGAGTACATGCTGGAGGAGATGGCACGGATCCCGGTCGAGGTGGAGTACGCCTCCGAGTTCCGTTACCGCAACCCCGTCGTCGATCCGCAGACGCTCGTAATCGGTATCTCCCAGTCGGGCGAGACCGCCGACACCCTGGCGGCAATCCGTGAAGCCAAGCGCCGCGGCGCTCGCACGCTGGGCGTGGTGAACGTGGTCGGCTCGACCATCGCGCGGGAAGTGGACGGCGGCCTGTACCTGCATGCGGGCCCCGAGGTCGGGGTCGCGAGCACCAAGGCGTTCACGAGCCAGGTGGCGGCGCTCGCCCTGATCTCGCTGCGGATCTCGCGCCTGCGCAACCTGAGCATCCTCCAGGGGCGGCAGTTCATCTGCGCCTTGAGCCAGCTGCCGGACCAGATGGCCGACATCCTGGCCCGGTCGGCGGAGATCGAGCAGCTGGCCAACCGCTTCCTGAGCACGACGCACAATGCCCTCTATCTGGGTCGCGGGGTCAACTTCCCCGTGGCGCTCGAGGGGGCGCTCAAGCTGAAGGAAATCTCCTACATCCACGCCGAGGGCTATCCGGCGGCCGAGATGAAGCACGGGCCGATCGCGTTGATCGACGAGAACATGCCCGTGGTCTTCATCGCGCCGCGGGACGCGGTCCACTCCAAGATCGTATCCAACATCGAGGAGGTGAAGGCGCGGGGTGGCAAGGTTATTGCTCTGGTGAACGCCGGTGACGCAGAGATCGAGCGGCTGGCGGACGCGACCTTCGTAATTCCGGAAACGCTGGACGTCCTGACGCCGATCCTGACCAGCATCCCCCTACAGTTGCTTTCGTACTACGTGGCCGTGCGGCGGGGATGTAACGTGGATCAGCCAAGGAACCTGGCCAAGTCGGTGACGGTGGAGTAGCGGGCGAACACATAACGCCCCCACATCGGCATCGATTTGGTCGATTCTTCCGCCCCCGGGCCCGTGCCCGGGGGCGGTGTGCTTTGGGTATGGCGGACGCAACGGCTACCGCGGCAGGGTCCAGGTCTCGCCAATCCGGGTGACCACTATGCGATCACGGTCCGGGCCCGCAGCCGCCAGGAGCCGAGTGATCGGCTCTTCCGCCGGCTCGCGGCTCAGCCGGAAGGTGGCGTGGTGTACCGGGAACAGGTGCCGGGCACCCATATCCTCGGCCATCCGCCAGGCCTGTTCCGGCGAGGCGTGATTGTAGATCCAGGGGTCGTACGCGCCGATCGGCAGAATGGCCACGTCGATCGCCTCGCGACGCAACTGCTCGAAGACGTCGGTGTCCGCAGTATCGCCGGCGAACAACACCGTGCGACCTCGCTTCCGAAGCAGATACCCACCGTATCCCCGGTGCCGATCGGTGATCATCCGCGCGCCCCAATGCTTGACTTCCACCGATTCGATATCGAGACCGCCGATGTCGAGGCGCTTACCCCAAGACAACTCGTTGACGTAGCGGAAGCGCCGGACCAGGTCGCGATTCCCCGGCTGCACGACCACGGGGACGGTCCGGGGGATGTGGCGAAGCGTGCCCAGATCCGTGTGGTCCATGTGCGCATGCGACAGGAGGAGGAGATCCAGGCGCGGCAGCTCTCGCGTCGTGAGCGCCGGCGCGATGAGACGGCGCGGGCCCAACTTGGCGAAGCCTCGACCGACGCCGATGCGCGATTCGAGCGCCGGATCCGTGAGGATCCAGGTACCGAAGAAGTTGGCGAGCACGGTAGCGTGCCCGAGCCAGGCAAAGGTGGCCTGATCATCGGGCCAATCCGCAGGCGTAGGTCGGAACGGGGCCGGCGCGATCTCGGGGCACTCGCGACCCCGGTTCTTGGCGGCCTCGCGGGCGTATCGACGCGCGAAACTCAGGCTCGATCGGATCTTCCCCGTCACGGCATCACTCCTGTCGTCCGTCGGTGTTCCGTTAACTTAAACCATGCGTGTGGTACTTCAGCGCGTCTCCCAAGCATCAGTCACGATCGCGGGGCGGGTGGCGGGGGCCATCGGGCCTGGCTTCTGCTTGCTCGTCGGCTTCACGCACTCGGACACGATGGCGCAGGTGGACTGGATGGCGGAGAAGGTCGTAGGACTTCGGCTCTTCGCCGACGCCGAC
>DATHMJ010000428.1:0-6613 GCA_035487215.1 Gemmatimonadales bacterium | reverse complement strand
CATGGCTCCGTGATCCGAGGTGCCTTGGCCCACGCCGGACAGTCGCGGCGCCCATTCTCGTTTCCGGACGGGATGGCCGAGATCCCTCGCGCGATGGCTGCGGGGTTAGGCGACCGGATACGCACGAGCGCGGCCGTCGGAAGGATCGCTCGGGAGAGGACCGGGTGGGTGGTGCGCACAACCGATGGGGACACCCGCCACGACGCGGTCATCTTCGCCGTGCCGGCCCACGCGCTCGGCTCGTTGGCCGTGGAGGGCGTGGCCGGGTCGGGGCCGGCCGATCTCGCCCGGATTCCCTACGCTCCGGTCGCAGTGGTGGCGCTCGGGTTTCGGCGCGACGACGTCGCTCACTCGCTGGATGGCTTCGGCCTGCTTGTTCCGGCGGTGGAGCGGCGCTCGATTCTGGGGACGTTGTTCTCGTCGACCCTGTTCCCCGGCCGCGCTCCGGCGGGATGCGTACTGCTCACCACGTTCGCGGGCGGGGCCCGGCGCCCGGAGCTGGTCGACCTGGATCCGAGAGCCCTCGTGGCTCTGGTCCGACAGGAGCTGGCCGAGCTGCTCGGCGCCCGAGGCGAGCCGACGTTCCAGCTCGTCGTGCGCTGGCCCCGGGCCATCCCGCAATACGTGGTGGGCTACGGTCGCTGGTTACGCATGATGGCCGACGTCGAAACCCTCAATCCGGGCTGCTTTCTCGCGGGGTCGTACCGCGGCGGTATCTCGCTTGGTGACGCGCTCAGCTCGGGACTCCAGGCGGCGAGCCGGGTCGGAGCCCGGCGGTGATGCGGTTAGATTCCTCGGCTACCGCACGGACATCTCGTACCTGTGAGTTCCGAATGACCACGTACAAGGTCGAGCAGCGTCGGCTGGTGCACCGGGGGCGCGAATTCCACTTCGTGTCCTATGAAGCCACGGTGGCCAATGAGCGCCGCGGCGAGGCCGCCGTTCCCGCGATGTGGTATCTCATGGCAGCCGGGAAGCGACGTCCTGTCATGGAGCAAGTGGTGGGGCAGGAGGCAGCGGAAGTCGATCGGGAGTTATTGCGCTGGATCGAGAGCCACATCCTCCCTCCTGCTGACGCGCCGGCGACGGCACGCTGGGGAAGAAAGGCACCGAGAGACGGAAAGTGACCGCGCGCCCTCTTCGTTTGGGAACGCGAGCGAGCGCGCTTGCCCTCTGGCAGACGGAACAGGTCCGCGTTCGGCTAGCCGATCAAGGCTACACCACCGAGCGAGTCGAGATCCGGACGACCGGAGACGTCGTTCAAGACGTCCCGCTCCCCCTCATCGGCTCCCGGGCTCTCTTCACCAAGCAACTCGACGACGCGCTGCTCGACAACCGCATCGATCTCGCGGTTCACTCCCTCAAAGACTTGCCCACGGTACTCCCCAAGGGCATCACGCTCGGAGCGGTTGGCCTCAGGGAAGACGCCCGCGATGCGCTGGTGGCCCGGAACGGATGCACGTGGGCGACGTTGCCGCACGGCGGCGCCGTCGCCACCAGTAGCCTTCGGCGCCGGGCGCAACTGCTCCGCGCGCGCCCGGATCTCGCCATCGTGGACATTCGGGGCAACGTCGACACCCGACTCGCGAAGCTCGACCGGAATGCCGACTGGGCGGCCGTGCTGCTCGCCTCGGCGGGATTGGTGCGACTTGGCTTCGGGGCGCGGATCAGCGAGCGACTCTCGATCGACATCATGCTGCCGGCACCGGGCCAGGGCGCGCTCGCGGCGACCGTTCGTACTGGTGATACGGTCGCCCTGGAGGCCGTGCGGCGCGCGTTGCACGACGGGGACACCGAAATTGCGGTCGCCGCGGAGCGGGCATTCCTCCGGCGCCTCGAGGGTGG
This sequence comes from Gemmatimonadales bacterium, assembly GCA_035487215.1. GTDB lineage: Bacteria > Gemmatimonadota > Gemmatimonadetes > Gemmatimonadales > GWC2-71-9 > DASQPE01. The sequence continues at coordinate 4,768 of DATHMJ010000428.1, read as the reverse complement.
GTGTCAGGTTCCCATCGCCGCGTTCGCCCAAGTGAACCGGCACCAGGGTCAAGCCGTGGTCCATCTGCGAGGGCGGGTGCTCTCGCTTGGCGGAGACGCGACCGTCGAAGGCGCGCGGATCGGTCCCGCACCGACCGCGGCCGAGGCAGACAGGTTGGGGGTGGCGCTGGCGGAAGAGCTGTTGAGCCAAGGCGCCGATGCGATTCTCCGCTCGGTGAGGGACGCGGGGACCGAAGCGGTGTCGGAGCCCTGATGGCCGGGCGCGCCACGATGGTGGTGCTGGCGACCGCGCCGGGCTCGCTGGCCGGGCTGGCGGACCGGCTGCGGGGCGAAGGGCTCGAGGTCCGCGAGGTGGCGCTGCTGTCGTTCGGCCCCCCCGCCGACTGGGCCCCCGTCGACCAGGCGATCTTCCGACTACCCGAGTTCAAAGCGGTGGCCGTCACGTCACCTCGCGCAGCGGGGGCCTTCACCGCGCGCGTGGCGGCGCATCGAGTCAACCCGCCTCGTGGCCAAGAGGCGTGGGCCTCCGGCGCGGCGACCGCGGAGCAGCTGCGGGATCTCTTCGATCCGGTGCGACTTCCCTCAAGTCTGGTCACGCTCGACGCCGGCGCGGGCTCGCTGCTCGCGAGCGCGATGCTCTCGGCGCACGTGGGCTCGCCCGTCCTGTTCCCGTGCGGCGACGCACGCCGTGACGAGCTCCCCGCCGTGCTCCGCGCCGGCGGCATCGTCGTAGAGGAAGTTGTGTGTTACCGATCGGTGCTTGCGGCGGATCAGGACGCTCGCCGGGCGCTCGTCGGCGCGGATGTGTTGCTGGTGTCGAGCCCCAGGGTCGCGACGCTCGCGGCCAAGGTAAGCCCGCGGGACGAGCGCCCGGCGCTCGTGGCGATCGGACCGACCACCGCCGCCGCCGCTCGCGCTGCCGGCTGGGCACCGGCCGGCGTCGCCAAGCGTCCCACCGTCGACGCCGTGGTGGAGCGGATTCGAGCGCTCGCCAAGCCCCACTAATCGAGGCTCGATGAACGACCTGCTGCTTCGCGCCTGCCGCCGCGAGACCGTGGAGCGTCCGCCTGTGTGGATGATGCGCCAGGCGGGCCGCTACTTGCCGGAGTATCGCAAGGTCCGGGAGCGCGTCGACTTTCTCACGATGGTCCATACCCCGGAGCTGGCGGTCGAAGTGACGCTCCAGCCCGTCGACATTCTCGGGGTCGACGCCGCGATCATCTTCAGCGACATACTCGTGGTGCCGCAAGCGATGGGCCTGGAGCTGTCGGTGGAAGACGGCGTGGGGCCGCGGTTCGATGAGCCGTTGCGCGCCCGTGCCCAGCTGGAGCGCCTGCGCGACGTCGTGCCCGACGAGGGGCTCGGCTATATGCTCGAGGCCATTCGCCTGGCGCGGCGCGAGCTGGGCGGACGCGTGCCCCTGATCGGTTTCGCCGGCGCGCCCTGGACGCTGGCCAGCTACATGATCGAGGGGGCGGCGTCCCGCACCTTCCCCATGGCAAAGCGGATGCTGGCGGAGCAGCCCGCGCTGGCCCATGCCCTCTTGGGCCGCCTGGCAAAAGCGGTGGGGGAATTTCTCAAGGCGCAGGTCGTCGCCGGGGCGCAGGTGGTGCAGGTGTTCGACTCGTGGGCCGGAGCGCTGGGCCCGGAAGACTTTCGCGCGTTTGCCCTGCCGTATCTCGCGGAGGCGATCCGCATCGCCAAGGCGGCGGGAGCACCGGTGATCGCCTTCGCGCCCGGAGCGGGCTGGGCCCTGGAGGAGATCGCGCGGGTCACCGGCGCCGATGTGCTGGGTGTGGACTGGCAGACCGAGGCCGATGCCGCGAATCGGCGGGCCGCTCCGTTCCCAGTCGCCCTTCAGGGCAATCTGGACCCTTCCTGGCTGTACGCGCCGCCCTCCGTGATCCGCGACCGCACCACGGCGATGCTGCGGGCCTTTGGCGGACGGGGCCACATTGCGAATCTGGGCCACGGCATCTTGCCGGACGTCCCCGTGGCACACGCGCAGGCCTTCGTGGACGCGGTCAAGGAGTGGCGCGCGTGAACTCGCGCCGAGACTTCGCGGTCGAGTGGGTGACGTCGCTGCACGACGAGACCACGACGTTTTTCTCGCGGTTGGACGGCGGCGGGCAGTTTCGGGAGGATCGCTGGGAACGCGCCGGCGGTGGTGGCGGCCTGGCGCGGGTGCTGGCCGAGGGAAAGACCTTCGAGAAGGCAGGAATCAACCGGTCCATCGTGGACGGCGATCTGCCCGCCGGCATGGCTCAGCGGCTGGGATCGACGGCTCCGCCCGACCGGCTGCGCCGATTTTTCGCCGCCGGCATGAGTCTGGTGATCCATCCCCACAGCCCGTTGGTGCCGACGGTGCACTTGAACGTTCGGTATTTCGAGCTGTCCGACGCCAGCGGCGAGGTGCTCGATGCCTGGCTGGGCGGCGGGACCGACTTGACGCTGACGTATCCCTTTCCCGAGGACGCGACCCACTTTCATCAGACCCTTCGGGTCCGGTGTCACCGCCACCATCCCGGCTTCTATCCCAAATTCAAGCAGTGGTGCGACGATTACTTCGTGAACCCGCACCGGGGCAACGAGCGCCGCGGCGTGGGCGGCATCTTCTTCGATAACCTGCGCGCCGGCGATGGGGGATTGGATCTGGACCGGCTGTTCGCCTTCGCGACCGACATTGGACGGGCGCTTCCGGAGGCTTACGCGCCGATCGTCGAACGGCGCCGCGCGCTACCGTTCGGGGAGCGGGAACGGCGGTTCCAGCTGTTTCGGCGCGGCCGCTACGTGGAGTTCAATCTCGTGCATGACCGAGGGACCGTGTTCGGCCTTCAGACCAACGCCCGGACGGAGAGCGTTCTGATGAGCCTGCCGCCGATCGCGAGCTGGGAGTACGCGCCGCAGTTCGAGGCGGGCTCGTTCGAGGCCGAGCTGATGGCGATGCTCGAGCCGCGGGGTTGGGCCGATTGATGCGCGGCGCCATGCGTTGGTGGACGGTCCTGACGCTGGGGAGTCTGGGGGCGTATGCGCCGCCGGCCGCGGCACAGAGCGAGTCGCTCCGTGCGGCGGCCGAGCTGACTGGGGTGACGACCGGTATGGCGGCGGCGTGCAAACAGCGAACGAGGCCGGTGCTCTATGCCTTTCGCGACCTCATGGATCGCAAGAAGATCCAAGGGCCCGAGCGGAAGCGGCTGGTGAACCTGGTGTCCAAGTCACATGACCGCTCGTTTGCAACCCAACACAAACCCGGAGCGATGAGCTGCGACGAGGTCAAGACACAGGTACAGGGGACCATCCAACGCCTCAAACGCGCGAAGTAGTCCCTCAGCTCTTCCCGGCGGCCGTATCGGCGCGTACCGCGGGCCGGCCGATCCCGATCTTGCCGTCCGCCCGTCCCTTCAGATACGCGTAAATCATCTGCATCTTCGGAATCTCGAGGCCGAGGGCGCACCAGGAGGGCATGCCCTTGGCGGGCCGGCCGGCGCACACGGTCTGGATGAAGGTCTGCTCGTCGGGAATGGTGCCGCCGTTCTTCAGCGAGACGACCAGGGCCGGCGCGAACGAGGTGCCCACACCGTATTCGCCGTGACAGCGGGAGCAGTTCAGCTCGAACTGCTTCCAGCCCTGGTAGGCGGTCGCGGAGATGGTGTCGCGCGGAGCGAAGTGGGTCTCTTTGAAGTACGCCGGGTTGTTGGCCCCGGTGTCGGCCTGGGCGTGGACGCGCGTGGCGCCGGTAATCAAAAAGAGGGTCGCCCCCGTAAGGGTAATGGCGAATCGTCCGAGGGGGCTACTGTGTGAGTTCGGCATCACGCTTCATCGGAAGAGGGAGACATAGGATGGGCACCGAGCCCGAGGCCGCGCAAGGGGGCTCCCCAACCGCGACCCCCTACCCTAAGTAGCGACGCCTTGCTGACGCTGGCTCTGGCACTCGCGTTAGGCCCGGAACCGAGGCGCGCGGATCCGGGCGATTGGGACGCACGGCATTACGCGCTCCACCTCGCGATCGATCCGGCGACCAAGACCATCCGGGGATCGGTGATCGTTCGCGCCCGGATCGGCCCGCGTCCGCTCGACCGACTGTTCCTGGACCTGGAGCACACGCTGACCGTGGACTCGGTGACGAGCGCCGGCCGCCGGCTCGACTTCGACCACACGGACGACCGGCTTGCGGTTACGCGGCCGCGCGGCTGGGGGCGCGGCGAACGACTGGAAATCACGATCTGGTATGGAGGCCGTCCATCGGGCGGCCTCCTTTTCCGCGAGCACGCCGGACTTCCCGCGGTTGCTTCGTATGGTCTTCCCTACAGTGCCCGCCGCTGGTGGCCCTGCAAGGATAGCCCAGCCGACAAAGCCGAGGAGGGGGCCGAGCTGGCGATCACGGTGCCGCGGGGCCTGATCGTCGCCTCGAACGGCCGCCTGATGCGGCACAGCGTCACCGCGGACGGCAACGAGCTGTATGTGTGGGTGGAATCGTATCCCATCTACCCCGACGCGATGTCCGTCGCGGTCGCCAACTACCAGGAGATCGACCGGTACTACCGTGACGGGGGCGCGGACTCGATGCCCGTTACGTTCTTCGTCTACCCCGAGGACCGAGCCAAGGCGGAACGCGACTTTGCCGGGCTCCTCGACATGCTGGAGAGCCACGTCGCGAGCTTCGGACCGTATCCGTTCCGGCGCGAGAAGTACGGCGTCGCCGAATTCCCGATCAACAGCTTCCGGGAGCATCAGACGCTTCCGAGTTACGGCGCCCCCTTGCTGACCG
>DATHMJ010000427.1:0-3287 GCA_035487215.1 Gemmatimonadales bacterium | reverse complement strand
GTTCGCGGTCATCGAGCGCGTCCTCACCCGGATCACCGAGCGCCGCGGACAGGTGTCCCTCGTCGCCATCCCCGCCTTCGTCTGGTTCAGCACCAGGCTGTTCGCCGGCGTCCGGACCGCGCTGAACGAGATCTACGACGTCTCCGTCCGCCCTACGCGGCCGATGCACCCGGTTGTTGCCTACCTGCAGAGCAAATCGCGCGACGCCGGTATGGTGCTCGCGACCCTGCTCCTGTTCCTGGTCAACACCGCGCTCATCGCGGGCCTGGCCTACCTCGAATCGCGTGGGGCGGAGGTAGCGCCTCAATTTCGTTTCTGGGTCAGCTGGCTGGGGCGCCTCCTGGGGGAGGCGCTGGCCTTCGCGTTCCAGCTGGTCCTGTTCTACGTGGTGTATCGGTATGCCTCGCTCCGCCGGATCCCGGGACGCATCGCGCTGATCGCTTCGGTGTTCTCCGCCGTGTTCTTCGAGGTGGCCAAGCGACTCTACGGTCTCTACCTCGCGCACCTGGCCTCGCTCGAAGGCGTCTCCGGTGACGGCCAGGTCGGGGCCGTCGTGCTCTTCGTCCTCTGGGTGTACTACACGGCCATCGTGTTCCTGTTGGGAGGGGTCGTGGCGGAGACCTGGGACCTGCGCACGATGCAGACCCAGCAGCGCGGAAGGCTGGACTGACGGAGGTCCAAGCCGCTATACTACAGGTGCCTCAGGTCCGAAGGGCGCCGGCGCGCGAACCGCGTCAGGACCTCGCCGGTAGCAGCGCTAAGCGATGCCCGGTGTCGCTTCGGGGAGCCTGAGGCACTTTTCTTTTCCGACCCTCCCCCGCATCACTCCGGTCTGCCGTGCACCGTTTACTGTTCACCGAATGATCGCTCTCGCCCGCCGCTACCGCCCCAAGCGCTTTGCCGACCTCATCGTCCAGGACCACGTCGCCGCGGTGCTCCGCGGGGCGGTTGCCCGCAATCGCGTGGGACACGGCTATCTGCTCACCGGACCCCGCGGGGTAGGGAAGACGACCGCAGCCCGGATCCTCGCGATGGCGCTCAACTGCCCGAACCGGGACGCGTCGGGAGAGCCCTGCGGCGAGTGCGAGGAGTGCCTCCGGATCTGGAACGGCTCCGCCAACCTCGACGTGGTCGAAATCGACGCGGCCAGCAACCGCGGGGTCGACGATGCGCGCGATTTGCGCGAGCGCGCGATGTACGCCGCCTCGACCGACCGGCGGCACAAGGTGTACATCGTCGACGAGGCGCACATGCTCACGCGCGAGGCGTGGAATGCGCTGCTCAAGATTCTGGAAGAACCGCCACCGCGGGTCGTCTTCGTCTTCTGTACCACTGATCCCCAGAAGATCGGTGCAACCGCGGCGCCGGTCCTGTCTCGGCTCCAGCGGTTCGACTTCCGGCGCATCGGTCCGGCGGCGATCCGGGCTCGCCTTCGCGAGGTCCTCACCCGCGAGCATATCGATGCCGACGAGGACGCCCTTACGCTCATCGCCCGCCACGCCGACGGCGGGATGCGCGATGCGCTCTCGATGCTCGATCAATGCTTGAGTTTCGGCGAAGGTGCGATCACGGCGGCACGCGTGCGGGAGATCCTGGGGCTGGCCGGCGACGAGCGATACGCCGAGGTCCTGGCCCTCACGGCGGAACGACGTCCTGCCGCGGTGTTTCCGTTGGTGGAGCAGCTGATGGACGCCGGCGCCGACCTGGCGGAGTTCATGGGTGGCGTCGGCGAAATGCTCCGCGCGCTCCTCATGCTCCAGCTGGGCGCCGAGCCGGAGGATCTGACCGAGGCGATGCGGGACACGCTGCGGCGTTTCCGGGATCAGCTGAGCGCCGGTGACGTGCTTCGGATGCTGAAGCTGCTCGCGGACAACGAGACCGCCGTGCGCCGCAGCGGCAATCCGCGCCTCGTCGTCGAGACCCTCCTCCTGCGGTGGGCCATGCTCGATCGGATCGTCGATCTCGAGCAGGTGATCCGGGGCGGAGGCGCGCCGCCACCTGGTGGAGGCGATGCGGGCGGGCGTGATGCCGGCGGGCGTGATGCCGGCGGCCGCGGCGGTCCCGAGCCTCCCGTGGCGAAACGGCCGGCGTCCAAGCCCGACCGGCCGGCCCCGGGCCCCGAGCCGTCGGCTCCGCCCGCTCAACCACTGGGGTCGGTCGACTTCACGCTCCCCTCGCTGCAAGCCGCGTGGCCCGCCCTCGTGTCCGCCGTGCGGGAGCGGAAACCGTTCCTCGGCGAGGCGGTGGCCAACGCGGAGCCCGCGGCGGCCGATCCGCCGTGGCTGACGCTTCGGATGGCCGAGTCCGCGAGCATCTTTGGCCAGGCGCTCGAGGAGCACGCCGTGTTGCTGGAGGAGATCGTGGGCCGGGTTCTGGGACAGCCGGTTCGGCTGCGAGTCGCATCGGGTTCCACCCCCGATGCGGGGCCTCCAGCCGCCTCGCGACGCATGTCGGAAGCCTCGATTCGGGCGGATCGCCTGACCACTCTCCGTGCGAAGGACCCCGCGCTCGATACCGCCGCCGAGGCATTAGATTTGGAGATCGTAGAGTAGCTGTTGCGGCAAAATTCTTGCACGTCTAGCTTGGCCCTATGGCGGGTCTACCCGAGAGCATGGCCGATCTTCAACAGCTGTTTCAACTCAGCCAGCAGGTCCAGGGCCGGCTGCAGCAGCTCCAATCAGAGCTTGCCGGACGCACCATCGAGGCCAGCTCGGGCGGCGGTCTGGTGCGGGTCACCGCCGATGGACGTGGGACCATCCGGGCGGTGACCATCGACCCGGCCGCGTTCGAAGACCGGGACGCCGAGCTGCTCGGCGATCTCGTATTGGCCGCGGTCGCGGAAGCCCAACGTCGCGCCGCCGAGCTGCTCCAGACGGAGATGCGGAAGGTGCAGCCGTTCCCCTTCCCGTCGCTCTAACGGTGGGTCCGATCGAACTGCTGATCACCGAGCTAGCCAGGCTGCCGGGGATCGGCCGGAAGACGGCACAGCGGCTCACCTACCATTTGCTTCAGCAGTCTCCCGAGCAGGCCGCGCGGCTCGCCGCCGCCTTGACCATCGTGGCCGAGCGGGTGCGTCCGTGCGAGCAGTGCGGCAACCCGACCGAGGAGCAGCCGTGCGCCATCTGCCAGGATCCGCGGCGTGACCCGGGAGTGCTCTGCGTGGTCGAGGAGGCGTCGGCCGTGAGCGTCGTCGAGCGGGCCACCGAATTCCGCGGCCGCTACCACGTCCTGGGCGGACGCCTCTCCCCGCTCGATGGCGTCGGACCGGAAGCCCTTCGCCTGGATCG
>DATHMJ010000426.1:0-4438 GCA_035487215.1 Gemmatimonadales bacterium | reverse complement strand
AGGGTTCCCGACCCGTTCTTGCGGGCTATGCTCTGGGGCGCGTTGTGGGACGAGGTGCGTCAGCTCCGTATGGCACCAGCACGGTTCGTCCGACTCGCGCTGCGGGATCTGCCGGCGGAGGCTGACGAGCAGATCGTACCGTTCGTCTTGGGGCGCCTCGGGCGCGCGGTCGGCGCGTACCTATCGGTCGGGGAGCGAGACAGTCTGGCCCCCGCGGCAGAGACGACGCTGTGGAATCGCGCGGGCGACGCCCAGAGTCCGTACGGAATCCGGAAGGCGTATCTCGACGCGTTCATCGACCTGGCGGCGTCCGCCGATGGGATCGCGAGACTCGACACCTTGTTGGCGGCGGATTCCGCCGCCGGGGAGCCGCTCCGCGATCCGACTCGTTGGGAGACCGTGACCCGGCTGCTCACGCTGGCGGCGCCACAAGCGGAGCGCCGGTACGCCGCGCAGCAATCGCGCGACACGACCCCCGACGGACGGCGCCGCGCCTTCATCGCCGGCGCCGCCAGACGCAGCGCCGAGACCAAGCGCGAGTATTTCGCCCGCTATTTCGACGATGCCACGTTGAACGAGGAGTGGGCCTCCGGCAGTCTCGACGCGTTCAACGCCATCGAGCACGAGTCGCTCACCCTGCCCTACCTCAGGCCGGCGCTCGACTCACTCGGGTTCATTCAGGCGAACCGACGGATCTTCTTCTTGGAGAGCTGGCTCGGAGCGTTTCTTACGGGGCAGACCAGCGACAGCGCCCTACAGACCGTCCACAACTATCTCGACCAGCACCCGCACCTTCCAGAGGACCTGAGACGCAAGGTACTGCAGCACGCCGACGAGCTGGACCGCACCGTGCGCATCCGAGAACGGCGGCAGCCCTAGGTCGCGGGACGCTCCCGTCGTCGACGCTCGAGGCTCAACGCTTCGTAGGCGCTCGTGAGCCACGAACGCAACGAGAACCGGGCGGGCCCCCCGTCCCACCGCAGCAGCGCGACCCCGCGCCCACCGAAGCCGACGTCCTGGCCCAGTAGGGTCAGGCCGCGATAGATCCGCAGCCAACCCGCGAGCATGCCCTGCATCAGCGGCCGCGCGGCGTCGTCGACAACGATGAGCGCGCCCCGGGCCAGCAACGGCGCCACTTGGTGCAGCGTGCCGGTTCGCCCGTGCGTGCCGGCCGGCGCGTCCACGACGACGAGGTCGAAAGGTGCCCGCTCGCGCACGACGGGGAGCGCGGTCGGCTGCGCGAAATACGCCCCCAGCGGAGAGACCGCGAACCGGAGCAACGCGGGCACCAGCAGGGCGTCGGCACCCGTCGCTTCGACCGCCTCCCACCGATCTTGGCACCAGGTAGGATTGGCCTCGATGGACGTGAGCATCCCACCACCGGTCTCCGCGAGCGCGGTCGCCAGCACCTGCGACGACGCGCCCGCGCCGAACTCGAGCACGCGGCGGCGACCGTCCTGCAGAATCAGATTCGCGAGGAGGCGGCCCAACTGTGGAGCGATTTCGTACACGTCGCGACCGGTCGGGAGAACTCGGCTCAGGACCGGCGGTAACCCCTGCTGAGCCAGCCGACTAATGAACACGCCGGGCGCTGAGGGCCCCGCGATGAGTGCCTGACGGACCTGTTTAAGAAATGCCGTTGCCATCGGCGATCGTCTTGCTCCCCAGAGCCGGGTGGTTGCTACAGAATAACGGAGTCAAGCTGGAAGGAAAGATCGCGGCCGGCCACGGCGAGAATCACACTTTGAGCAAGTTGCTTAAAACAGGCGGGCGGACTGTGACGAAGGTCGCGTGCAACGAGTGACCGGCAGCCGGCTGTCGGTGTCCCTGCGCGCGGTTGGCTACGGATTGACCTGGACGACGCCCACGAACGAGGGGTACTTCGACGGCAAATGCATGGCACAGTGATAAGGAAAGGTGCCCGGTTGGGTGAACGTGAACTGGAAGGAAGCACCTGGAGTCCCCATACCCATGTCGGCGTTCCCCGTGGTCCCCATCCCGTCCGTGCCGTACCCCATTCCCATACCCATGCCGGTCCCCATACCGGTGCCCATGCCCGTCCCCATACCACTGGTTGCCGGAGGTGCCAGCAGCGCACTGGCCCAACTGCCCCCGTCATTCATCACCGTGTGGGCGGACGGGCCGTTGTTGGTCCATTTCACCGTGGTGCCGACCTTCACCGTGATCATCGCCGGCGCGAACGAGAAGTCTTGAATGGAAACGTTCACGACGGCGGCCGAAGGCATCGAGCCCGGGGTGCCTCGGGACCCGGAGGCCCCGACGTCCGCCGGATTGACTCCAGTCGGGTCGCCCTTACAGGCGGTCAGCAACGCCCCGGAACACAGAGCGAGACCGAGTGCGTGGGTGATCGAGTGAAGCCGCTGGGAGTGCATGAACCGTCGTCCAAGAGAATGAGCCACTATTAAGGACGAACGAGCACGAGCCTCCGGGCACAGTGGCGTTTCGACCTCGCCGCCTGGCGCACTACCCGCTGGTACACCCCCAGTACCGCTTCGGCTACGCTCGGCCAGCCGTAGCCGGCCGCCTTGACTACGCCCGCGGCGCTCATCGTCTGCCGCCGTGCCGGATCGCCCAGCAGATCGACGACGGTCTCCGCCCAGGCGCCCGGGTCATCGTGCGCCAGCCGCACAGCCTCAATACCGCCGTTGACGAGGGCGCGGAAACCGGGGCTGTCAGCGACCACCATGGGCGCTCCGCAGGCCATGGCCTCGAGCAGGGTGATGCCGAAGGATCCGCGCGTCGTCGGGCAGAGATACAGATCCGCCGACCGATATTCGGCGGGACGGTCGGTGACCCGCCCCAGGAATCGAACCGCGGAACCCAGCGGAGCGGCCAGGCGCTCGTAGTAGCTGCGCCAGGGCCCGTCCCCCGCCACGGCCAGCTGCGCCGCCGGGAACCGGGCGAGAATCCCGGGCATCGCGGACAATAACGTCCCCAGGTGGTTGCGCGGCTCGAGCCGATGCAGAAACAGCAGTTTCGGGGCGAACGTCCCGGGCCCCGGCGGCCGCCGACCGGTCGGATGGAAGTGAGTCAGGTCGACGCCATTGGGGATGACGTCCCACTCGGCATCGAAATATCGGGACATCGCCTCGACCACGGGGGCACTGACCGCGATGCGAGCCGCATGTTGATCGAGCAGCCGCTGCAGCGGCCGGCGAAACACGACGCAGGCCGGTGAGCTATCGAACCAACAATGGAACGTCGCCACGACGGGGATGCCCGCGCTTCGTGCCGCGAGAGGGGCCAGCACGCCAAACGTCGGCGCGAGCCCGCCGTGGACGTGAACGACGTCGAAGTTGTCGCGGAAGAGATCCTCGAGACGTTGCTGGAGACCGAGACCTAGGGTGATGCGGGCTACACCACCATTGGCGTAGATGATCAGGCTGCGTCCGACGCGCCGAACGAAGTCTTCGTCCTCATGCGGCTCCCCCATCCGCGAGGTCACGACGGTGACCGAGTGACCTCGTGCCCGGAATTCCAGAGCCAGGTTGTGTACGTGTTCGGGGACGCCGCCCAGTTGGGGATAGTAGTCCTCAGCGACTAGCGCAATGCGCACTCACGCCTCCCAGCGAGTCGAGTAAGGCTCCTATTGTCTATGCCTCGAGGTGGCGCCAGGGGATGTGAGCAGTCTCACGGCCGAACGGAGGGTCAGCGCCAGGCGGAAGAGGAGGGACTCGGCGAGCAGCAGCGCGGAGTAGAACAGTGTGACGATGGAGACGATCACCGGCCCTCCGATCCGCGAGGCCGGCCCCGGCTGAGAGGGGCCGTGCATTGTCTGACGAGAACTACGCGGATCGCGCGAAGGCCGTTGAAGCGGACTACCGGTCGATCAGGGTCGGGCGACACCTCCCGGGTTGCTGAGCGTGATCTCGAGCAGGTCGCGAAGCATCGCCGCCGCCGTGGGGACCGGATCCCGCTCGGCCGACGTCGCGCTCATCCGGCCCGCGATGTCCGTGTAGTAGACGACACCCATCTCGTCCCCGCCCATCCGGGCCAACGGATGTTCGAGCGGAAGCGCGGCGGGACCCACGCTGAGCCGGAACCTCCCCGCGGCGCCGTCCGGCTCGGCCAGACACAGCAGGACGATCCGCTGTCCCCGCCCAAGCGCGGCCGCGAGGGCTTCTGCCGTCAGGCCCCCAATGCCGGCAATCGACAAATCCCGGAGTCTCGCGGGCTGACCCAGCACCGCGTTCGCGAGAATCACCAGCTTGTTGGCCGCATCCCATCCGTCTACGTCGAGCGATGGGTCCGTCTCGGTGAGTCCGCGGCGCTGGGCGTCGGCCAGGGCCTCGGCATAACTCTGACCTTCCTCCATCGCCCGAAGGATCTGTTGGGTCGTCCCGTTGAGGACGGCCTCGACCCGGAGGATGCGCGCGCCCGCGAGATCGCGCACGCCAAGGTTGCTGGTCGGCATGGC
>DATHMJ010000425.1:0-6292 GCA_035487215.1 Gemmatimonadales bacterium | reverse complement strand
AACCCGATCTCCATCTCCGGCTACCATATTCGCGAAGCGGGCGCGACCGCCGCGCAGGAGCTGGCCTTCACGCTGGCCAACGGCTTCTGCTACGTGGAGCACGGCATCGCCCGCGGCTTGAACGTCGATCGCTTCGCGCCCCAGCTCTCGTTTTTCTGGGACGTCCACAACGACTTCTTCGAGGAGATCGCCAAGCTCCGGGCCGCGCGGCGTATCTGGGCGCGGGCGCTCAAGGAGAAGTACGGGGCCACGGATCCGCGGAGCTGGCGCATGCGCTTTCACTGCCAGACTGCGGGGGTGACGCTCACCGCGCAGCAGCCGCACAACAACATCGTCCGGGTCGCCTACCAGGCCCTGGCCGCGGTCCTCGGCGGCACCCAGTCGCTGCACACCAACGCGCTCGACGAGACGCTGGCGCTGCCGACGGAGGAATCGGTGCGGGTGGCCCTGCGCACCCAGCAGATTCTCGCCTACGAAACCGGTGTGCCCAACGTCGCCGATCCACTGGGCGGCTCGTACCTCGTCGAGGCGCTCACCGATGGGCTCGAGAGCGAGGCCGAAGGGCTGTTCGCCGAAATCGAGGCGCAGGGCGGGGTCGTGCGCGCGATCGAATCCGGCTGGTTCCAGCGGCAGATCGCCCACGCGTCCGCGCGCTTCCAGGCGGAAGTCGAGCAGCAGCGTCGACTGATCGTCGGCGTGAACGCATTCATGGAAGAGGCGGAGGCGCCGGTCGAAATCCTGAAAGTCGGAGAGGACGCGGAGCGGACCCAGCGCCGCCGGCTGGCCGAGCTCAAGGGCAAGCGGGATCCGAAGCTCGTGGCGGAGCGGCTCGCCGCGCTCGCGGCGGCCGCGTCGAACGATCGCAACGTGATACCTGCCATGCTGGACTGCGCGCGGGCATACTGCACGCTGTTCGAGATCCGGCATGTGCTGGAGGAGATATATGGCAACTATCGCGAGCCGGTCTTTTTCTGATCGGATCGGCGGCGCGCGCCGCCGGCGGATGCAGCGGTCGGAACCGTCGATCCCGGGTCGGGAGAACCGGGTGTCCCTCCAGCTGGAGCGACTGACCCGGGTCGACCCCGCCGGGCACCCGGTCGTGTCCTGCTATTTGAAGCTGGAGCCGCGCGATCGGTCTCGGGCAAAGTACCTGATCAAGATCAAGAATCGCGTGAAGGCCGTGCTCGGCGGACTCGGTCGTCTCGGCCTCTCGCGGTCGGCGGAGGAAATGGTTGACCGGGATCTTGGTCGGGTGGTGCAGTACCTCCGAAGTCCCACCAATCTGCCGGCTACGCAAGGACTCGCGATCTTCGCGTGTGAGGGGATCGGTTTGTTCGAGGTGTTGCCGCTGCCGCTCGTCCACCGGTCGCGTCTCGCCGTGGACGGAACCCCCCTGGTTCGCGAGCTGGCCTCGGTCGAGGAAGAGTTCGGTCGGGTGCTGACCGTTGTCCTCGACCGGACCAGCGCGCGTTTCTTCGAGGTCACCGCCTACGACACCACCGAGTTGATCGGGCTGCGGGCCGACGCGACCCGCGGTGGCCGCTTCCGCGGCGACCAGAACGGGCCCGGCTGGGGCGAGCACAACTACCACAATCGCATCCGCCAAGAGAAGCAGCGCCACCTCGAGGCCATCGCCCGCGAGCTGTTCCAGTTGGATCGCGCGCGCCCGGCGCATGGCATCGTGGTCGCCGGTACCGGCGTCGAAGCCGGGGCGCTCCGACCGTTCCTGCACGCCTATCTGGCCGAGCGGCTTCTCGGGACGGCCAAACTCAACCCCAAGGATGCCTCGCCCGCCACGGTGCACGTGACCACGCTCGCCGTGCGTGAAGCCTGGGAGCGCGCGTCGGAGCGGGTCCTCGTGAAGGAGCTGACCGAACGACTGGGCGCGGGATGGGCCGTCAACGGAATCGCGCCGACCCTCAAGGCGCTTGCGCGCGGCCAGCTCCGCTTGCTCCTCGTCAACGCCGATGCCAGCGCCCCGGGCTTTCGCTGCGCGGGAACCGGCCGCCTCGCGCTCACCGATCGGGAGTGTCGGGCGGAGGGGGACGTGATCCCGGTGCTCGACGTGGTCGATGACGCCATCGAAGAGGCGCTGCGCCAGCGGCTGGACGTGAATGTCGTGTACGAGCCCGCGGCGCTCCGCGAAATCGACGGGCTCGCTGGACTGGTCCGGTTCCGCTGATGGCGACGGCTCCCGCGCGACCCGTTCGCGTGCTCGTGGCGAAACCCGGTCTCGATGGGCATGACCGGGGTGCCAAGGTCGTCGCCGCGGCGCTGCGCGACGCGGGCATGGAGGTCATCTACACTGGCTTGCACCAAACGCCGGAAATGATCGCCAGCGCGGCGGTCCAGGAGGACGTCGACGTCGTGGGACTCTCCATTCTCTCCGGCGCGCACATGACGCTCTTCCCGCGCGTCCGGCAGCTGCTGGTGGACCAGGGCCGTTCCGACATTCTGGTGACCGGCGGCGGCATCATCCCCCGCGAGGACGCCGAGGCTCTCCACGCACAGGGCATCGGCCGCCTGTTCGGTCCCGGAACGCCGACCGCGGATCTGGTGGACTACATCCGGAGCTGGGCCGCCTCGCACGTGTCGTGACCGCATCAACCGCCTCCGGCAGGCCCAGCCGCCTCCGCATCCTCACCGACGAGTATCAAAAGCTCGCCGCCCGCCTTCGCCAGGGCGGCGGCGCCGAGCGGCTTGCCCGGATGCATGCGCAGGGCAAGCTGGGTCCGCGCGAGCGAGTGGAAGGACTGCTGGATCCCGGCGGTCCGTGGCTGGAGCTGGGATTGCTCGTGGCGTACGACCGCTACGACGGACAGGCGCCGGGGGCGGGTGTCATCACCGGCCTAGGCACGATCGAGGGGCGCGAAGTCGTCGTCGTCGCCAACGACGCGACCGTGAAGGCGGGCTCGTGGTGGCCTGAGACGATCACCAAGATGCTGCGGGCGCAGGAAGTCGCGATGCGCCAGCGCATCCCCATCATCTATCTGGTCGATAGCGCCGGCGTGAACCTGCCCTATCAGGGCGGCGTCTTCCCCGGGCAGTATGGCGCGGCCCGCCTCTTCTACTACAACTCGCTCATGCGCCGCTACCTCCACGTGCCCCAGATCGCGGCCGTGATGGGGAGCTGTGTGGCCGGCGGTGCCTATTTGCCGGCGTTGTCGGACGTGATCTTCATGGTCGAAGGCACCAGCTTCATGGGGCTGGGCGGCCCCAATCTGGTGAAGGGCGCGACTGGTCAGACGATCGACGCGGAAACACTGGGCGGCGCGCGCACGCACACCGAGGTCAGCGCGGTCGCACACTATCGGGTCGCCGATGATACCGAGTGTCTGAAGCGCATCCGCGACTACGTGGCTCGGCTGCCGCGCGTGGGCGGTGTGACGCACCACGTGCTCCCCGTGCGCCCTCCGGCCCGACCGTCCACCGATCTCTACGACCTGCTGCCGCAGGATCACCGCCTGTCCTACGATTCTCGCCAGGTGCTCGCGTGTCTGCTCGACGGCGGCGCGCTCGACGAATTCCAGCCCGACCTCGCCAAGGAGATGATCTGCGGCCACGGCCACATCGAGGGCCGGCCGGTCGCCGTGATCACCAACCATCGCGGGGTCATCAAGGGGAAATCGGGAGAGCGGCCGCGTTTCGGTGGGATCCTGTATACCGAAAGCGCGGAGAAGGTGGCCTACTTCATCGACACCGCGAGTCGCGAGCGGCTCCCCATCCTGTTCATTCAGGACGTGAGCGGCTTCATGGTCGGTCCCGAGGCGGAACACTCCGGCATCATCCGGGCCGGCGCGCGCTTCGTAGAGGCGATGGCCACCTCCGTCTCGCCCAAGATCGTGCTCACCGTGAACCATGCCTCCGGCGCGGGATACTACGCCATGGCGGGGCAGGGTTTCGATCCCGACTTCATCGTCTCATGGCCCACGGGGCGGATGGGCGTGATGGAGGGTGAGTCCGCGGTCATGGCGGTGCATGGCCCCGATATCCAGAAGGCGCAGGCGGGGGGGAAGCCGGTGCCCGCCGAGAAGCAGTCTGCCATCGACACCATGCGCGCCGATTACGAGGCCCAGCTCGACGCCAAGTTTGCGGCTGCTCGCGGATTTGCCGACGCCATCCTCACTCCTGAAGAAACCCGTGACCAGCTCGCCTTCCTCCTTCGCGTGGTCGCCAACTACGGCGGTCCGCATCTCGGCCCGTTCGTGCTTCCGGCCTTCGACGCCACGCAGTCGTGAAATGCCTCGGCGCCTGATTCTCGCCGTCACGCTGGCTGGCGGGCTCGGCGCCTGCGCCGGCTCGCACCCGACGTCATCCCCGGCTCCCGCTCAGCCTGCCTCCGCGTCGAGCAAGGCGGCCCCGGAACCCAACTCGGCTCCCGCGGAAAGCGCACCGCCGCCACCGGACAAGGCGCGCGTGGCGCCGGCTGAAGTCGCCTTTGCCCGCGGCTGGATGCCCCTCGCGTCCACCGGTGTCGATGGCTTCCGTCGGGCCCATCCAAACGCCGACGGCCGTGGCGTCCTGATCGCCATTCTCGACACCGGCATCGATCCCTCCGTTCCCGGGCTCACCACCACGACCACTGGGGAGCGCAAGATCCTCGACCTGCGCGATTTCTCGGGCGAGGCCAGCGTGGCGCTCAGCCGCGTCACGCCGCACGGCGACACCGTCGAGGTGGCGGGGCGTCGGCTCGGCGGCTTCAGCCGAGTCGTTGCTCTGAACGCGGCCGGGCCCTACTACGGAGGCTTCCTCGCGGAGATTCCGCTGGGTGATCCGCCGGCGGCCGATCTCAACGGCGACGGCTCCGTGGCGGACACGCTGCCCGTCGTGGTGACGAAGGCCAGTGACGGTTGGGTGCTGTTCGTCGATACCGACGGCGACGGATCGCTCGCGAATGAGAAGCCGGTGCACGACTTCCTGCAGGCCTACGAGACCTTCGGATGGAGTCCGCGCGGGCGACCGGCCCCGGTGGCCGCGGCCGCGAACTTCACCGAGACATCGGGTGCGCCGACGCTGAGCATTTTCGTCGACACCGGCAACCACGGCACCTTCGTGTCCGGCATCGCGGCGGCCCACGACCTCTACGGCGTCAGCGGCTTCGATGGCGTGGCCCCCGGCGCACAGCTCATCGGGCTCAAGATCGCGAACAATGCGCAGGGTGGCATTTCCGTAACCGGCAGCATGCTGCGGGCGATGGACTACGCGATCCGGTTTGCCGAGCGCCGCCGGCTGCCGCTGGTCATGAACATGAGCTTCGGCGTTGGGAACGAGCTGGAGGGCGCCGCTCGCATCGACTCCATCGTCGATTCGGTGCTCGCCGCTCATCCGGACGTGGTCTTCGCCGTGAGCGCGGGCAACGACGGCCCCGGGCTCTCGACGATGGGCTTTCCGGGCTCGGCCATGCGCGTGCTGACCGCCGGCGCGACGCTCCCCGGCGCATTCCTCAGGCGAGGCACTGGACCCGCGCCGGCCGACCAGATCGCCTCCTTCAGCGCCCGCGGCGGCGAGCTGGCCAAGCCGGACGTGATCGCGCCGGGCTTCGCCTACTCCAGCGTGCCCCGCTATGACGCCGGGGGCGAGGTGAAACAGGGCACCAGCTTTTCCAGTCCGCACATGGCGGGAATCGCGGCGCTCCTCAAGTCCGCGCTCTTGCAGGCGGGAATCACCGCCGATGCGCGCACCATCAAGCAGGCACTGATGGTGACCGCGCGCCCTCAAGGGTCGCTCCCGTTCATCGACGAAGGCGCCGGACTGCCCGAGGTCGAGAGCGCATGGCGCTGGCTCGAGGGACGGCACACGGCGCCGGAGGTCGCGGTGCACGCCGTCGGGCACGGAGACGATGCCGCATTCCGGCGCCGGGGGCTCGAGTCGCCCGGCGATACGGTGCAGGCGTTCGAGATCAGCCGAGCCGGAGCCGCAGCCCCGACGACCTACACGTTGCGCTCTGACGCCCCATGGCTTGTGGGTCCGCGCACCGCGACGATCACCGGCGCCCGGGGGACCGTGACGCTCCACTACCGCGCCATCGCCCTCAAGGCGCCCGGCGTCTACACCGGGGTGGTGAGCGGATGGACGGCCGACACTGCGTTGGGGCCCGCCTTCCGGCTGCTCAACACGGTCGTCGTGCCACATGCGATCAGGAGCGCGACGCTCCTGTCCGATGCGCGGCTCGAGCCCGGTGGCACGCGCCGCGCATTCTTCGCCGCGGACACCGGTCGTCCGTTCGTCGTCCGCGTCTCCACCGAGAGCCCGCTCCAAGGGGCCTTCGCGGCGCTGTATGAACCCGGCGGCC
>DATHMJ010000424.1:0-5794 GCA_035487215.1 Gemmatimonadales bacterium | reverse complement strand
CGTTCACCCAACACCCGAGCGGTGGCGCTCCGAGCGCCCCACCGGGGACCCCCGCACCCGAGCCAGCGGGGAAGCCGAGCCTTCCCGGAGGGCCCGGTCACGGTCCGGACGCACCTGCCCGTCTGCCGCGCCGGATCCCGGTCGGAGCGCTGCTGCTCGTGCTCGGCTTCGTGATCGGCGTGGGCGTGCTCTTCGCGTGGCGGCGGACGCGAGGCGTCGAAGAGGAATCCGGAACCAAGCGGCTCGCCGTGCTTCCCTTCGAGAATCTGGGCGACTCGAGCGACGCGTACTTCGCCGACGGGATCACGGACGAAGTTCGCGGCAAGCTGGCCAGCGTGCCTGGGCTGGAGGTCACCGCCAGCCGGAGCGCAAGCGAATATCGGCACAGTACGAAGACCTTGCCGCAGATCGCGCGCGAGCTGGGGGTGGAGTACCTGCTGATCGGCAAGATTCGGTGGGAAAAGAGCGCCGGGAACGCGAGCCGGGTCCGAGTGAGCCCCGAGCTGGTTCGCGTGAGCGCCGGAGGAGCAGCCACCAAGTGGGAGCAACCGTTCGACGCGGCGATCACCGACGTCTTCTCGGTGCAGGCCGACATCGCGGGCAAGGTGGCCAACGCGCTCAACGTCGCCCTGGGCGACAGCACCCGGCAGCAACTTGCCGCTCGCCCGACGCAAAACCTGGCCGCGTACGACGCGCTG
The DNA here is from genome assembly GCA_035487215.1 of Gemmatimonadales bacterium. Classification (GTDB taxonomy): domain Bacteria; phylum Gemmatimonadota; class Gemmatimonadetes; order Gemmatimonadales; family GWC2-71-9; genus DASQPE01. The sequence goes on along the minus strand of DATHMJ010000424.1, from coordinate 5,096 downwards.
TTGAAGGGCGATGCCGTGTCCCAGGGGATCTCCGTCACCGATCCGCCGAGTCTCCAGCGAGCGATTGCGTACTACGAGCAGGCGGTGGCCCTCGACTCGACGTTCTTCGAAGCGTGGGCCCAACTCTCCCGTGCCCAGTCCTGGTACTACCCGCTTGGAACGCCCGTGCCCGCGGCGGCCGAAGAGGCACGGCGGGCGGCCGAACGGGCCTCGGCGCTGTCGCCGGGAAGACCCGAGACCCAGCTCGCACTGGGCTACTACTACCAGAACGTGATCGGTGACAACGCCCGGGCACTGGCGGCGTTCGAATCCGGCCTCAAGACCGCTCCGGGCAACGCCGACCTGCTCACCGGTTCGGCCCTGGCCGAGCAGAGCCTGGGACGGTGGGATGCGGCCCTTGGCCACCTGCAGCGAGCGCAGTCGCTCGACCCGCGTTCGGTGCTCACCGCGCGCCGGCTCGCCACGACGTTGGTCTGGATGCGCCGATACAAGGACGCCCTTCCCCAGGCGGAACGGGCAATCTCCCTCGCGCCAACCAACCTTTCAGTGATCCAGGCGCGCGCATTTGTGCCGCTGGCCCAGGGGGACCTCGCGGGCGCCAGGGCGGTGTTGGCCGCGGTGCCCACCGACGTGGAACCGACGGCGGTCGCGGCGTTCTTCGGGGTCTATGCCGACCTTGGCTGGGTGCTGGATGACCCTCACCAGCAGCTTCTGGTTCGCCTGCGGCCGAGCGCGTTCGGGGATGATCGGGCGAACTGGGGGATCGTGCTGGCGCAGACCCATTGGCAACGGGGCGACAAGGCCACGGCCAGGATCTACGCCGACTCTGCCCGCATGGCGTTCGAGGAGAATATCCGAGCGACGCCCGACGATCCCCAGCAGCACGTGCTCCTCGGGCTCGCGCTCGCTTACTTGGGGCGCAAGGCGGACGCCATCCGGGAAGGCCTGCGAGGCACCCAGCTCCTACCCATCACCAGGGACGCCTTCGCCGGCCCGTACATGCAGCATCAACTCGCCCGCATCTACCTCCTGGTGGGCGAGCCCGAGAAGGCCCTGGACCAGCTCGAGCCCCTCCTCAGGATCCCCTACAGTCTCTCGCCGGGTGTGCTGCGCATCGACCCGAATCTCGCCCCTCTCAAGGGCAACCCCCGCTTCGAAAAGCTCCTCGCCGGAGGCTAGCCGCCGTGGCCGTTCCGGGGGTAGACAGAACGGCACCGAATCGCGATGTTGGGTCCCCGTTATTCGTCACAAAAACGAGCGAGGAGGACCCATGGCAACGCAAACAACCGCCGCTTCGCCGCAACAACTCATCGATGCCGCCAAGAAGCTGACCCTGGCCTACAACGAGAAGAACTGGAACGCCATTCGCGCCAACATCACGCCCAACTTCGTGTACGACGAAGTCCCGACGAGGCGCAACGCTCAAGGCGCGGATCAAACAATTGCGCTGTGGCAGGGGTGGGCGAAGGCCTTTCCCGATTCTCGAGCCACGATCCACAGCGGCATTGCGTCCGGCACCACTGTCGTGCTGGAGCTGACCTGGCAGGGAACGCACAACGGTCCGCTCGAGACGCCAAACGGACCGCTTGCGCCGACGGGGAAGCGGATCGAGGTGCGGGCTTGCCAGGTTACTGAGATGGCCGGCGAGAAGGCGAAGGCGCAACGGCACTACTTCGATATGGCGACCCTGCTGCAGCAGCTCGGCGCCAAAGGCTGAGCCTCAAGCGAACGGCCGGGATGGAGCTATTTCGGCGGGGCTTTCCGCCGGCTCCGCCACGCGGCTCCCAAGCCGGCCACACCGCTTCCGAGCAGCAGGAGGGTTCCCGGCTCCGGGGTCGCCGTCACGGGCGGCGTGCCCGGGCCGGATGGCGGTGAGCCAGGGCCGGATGGCGGAAGAACCGGCGGAGTGATCGGAGGCGGGTTCCCCGGGCCGGGTGGCGGGCCGAGAGACGCTCCCGAGCTGTCGCCTCCGCTCAGCAACGCGACGAAGATCCCTGCCCCAAGTCCCAAGCCCACCAACGGAAGCAGGCCCACCCCGCCGGCGGCCGGCACGACCTCCGGTGGCACGGTTGTCGGCGGAGGTGGGGGCGGTGGAACCTCGGCCACGGCCGGCTCGACCGCGGGTGGGGCGGCAATTCGTGGCTCGGGCGCCGGCCCGGCCGGCTCGAGAGGAGCCCCGTCGGGCGGAGTGACCATACCGGTTTCGACGGGGGCACAGGCGGGATTGGGCGCGGCGGTCTTCGGCTTCCGCTTGGCGGCGGTCGCTCGTTTGCCTGCCGCGCCCGGTTTGGCCGCGCCCACTTTGGCGGCGGGTTTGGTCGCCGCCTTCGCCTTGGCTGCCGCGGCCGCGCCGGCCGGCGGCCGGGCTACCCGGTGCTTGGCTGTCGTCCGGGTAGCCGCGACCGGCACCGGCTGTTGATTACAGACCGGCGGCTGTTGGGGATTCTGAGCCAGGGCTAGGACGAAAAGCAGCACGGCTCAGAAACTACTCCCGCTTTGCCGATCTGTCGAACCCTCAGGTCTTTCCGGCCTTGGCCGGGGTGCCCGGCGCCTTGGCCTTCGCGGCCGCAGCCGGGTTGAGGGAATGCACCGCAAAGGCCCCACCCTGCGGGTCTTTGGCGACCGCGATCAGATCGCCGCCCGGGACCTCCATCGGCCCGTTCACGATCTTCCCACCCCCCTTGTTGATCGCCTCGACGGCCTTGTTGGTGTCCCGGACGTGCACGTAGCTCATCCAGTGCGGCGGTATCCCGGATTCCTTCGTGGGCTTGTAGATGCCTCCCATGCTCTTGCCGCCCCAGCCGAACATCTGATAGATCCCGCCGCCCGGGCCCATGTCCATCGCGTCGGTCTTCTGCCAGCCGAACAACTGTTCGTAGAACGCGAATCCCGCCGCTCCATCCGTCGTGGCCAGCTCGTGCCACGAGAACTGTCCGACTTGGGGCGTATCGCTCTGCTGCATCGGTGCGGACGCTGGGGTGAAGGGCGCGAAGACCGCCCCGGCGGGATCGGCCATCACAGCCCACCGTCCGACGCTCGGCATCGAGATATTGCCTTTGATCACCTTCGCGCCGAGACGGACCGCCGCATCCACGGTGGCGTCGATATCCGGCGTGCCGATGTACGGCAACCAATGCGGCGGGGCGTTCATGGCCTTGGCCTCATCGGGAAGCGGCAGCACCCCGCCAACCGGGCCGGTCTCGGTCATCCACATGAGGTACGAGGGGTTCTCTTCCCAAGCCTTCGTGGTCCAGCCGGTGACCTTCGTATAGAACTTGACGGCCGCCTTCGGGTCCGTCGTCAGGAGCTCATGCCAGAGGAAGCGCCCGCGGAAATTGACTTGTGGCATTCTGATTTCTCCTTCAAAAAAACGTTGAGGGTCTACGCTCCAAGGCGTACGACTCGGTCGCCAAGGTAGGGGCCGCCATGACGCCGCGCCACCGGGTTGATGGGACTGTTACCTGCCCGTGCGCTCCGCGGTGGGCCCTGGCATCCGGCGAGGCCTGCCGATGGTGACACATGTCCATAATTGATTGCGGCCATGCGACTTAGCGCCGAGCAACCAGGGGGCATTGGGCTTGCGGATAAGCAGCAGGATCCGCTGGCCCCTGGTCCAAGACGTCCCCTCTCGGCACGAGGATTCACGATGACCCGAACCCATCTGGCTCTGCTTTCGCTTGCCGTGCTCGCCGCCTGTTCGGGCCGCGGCAAGTCTACGTCAGCGAGCGCCGACAGCCTTTCGCGCGATCTGAGCCGCCCCGAAGCCCCCACCGATAAGGCGATGAACGACCGGCCGGCGTCGGCCCCGGCCGCGGCCCCTGCGGCCGCCAAGCCGCGCCCCGCTGCCCCGACGCCGCGAACGCTGGCGGCCGGCACGCTGATCGAGGCCGCTTTGTCCGATTCGATCAATTCACGGCACGACAAGCCCGGTAAGACCGTGACCGCGGCCGTGGCCCGCGACGTCAAGGATCGCGCGGGTCGGGTCGTGATTCCCGCCGGCTCCACGGTCACGATGACGGTGACGGAGATCGAGCCGGCGAAGAGCAAGAGCGCGGCAGACGGCAAGCTCGCGCTCGAGGTGAAGTCGGTGAACGTCCGGGGCCGGATCTATGCCTTGGACGCCGACGTCGATCCAGTCGCGCACGAGCTCAAGGGCCGCGGCGTGACGGCGGGAGAGGTGGAGAAGGTCGGTGTGGGCACGGCGATCGGCGCGATCGGCGGGCGGATCATCGGCGGCAACACCAAGGGCGCTGTCATCGGTGGCGTCGTGGGCGCAGGTGCCGGGACCGCAGTGGCGGTGCAGACGGCCAGCCGCGACGTGATTGTCCACCCCGGCACGACGGTCAAGATTACCCTTCGGGGCACGCTGGTCGCCTCGATGTAGTCACTGACGTAGCTTCGAGAAACCGACATGGCGCCCCTCGGGGCGCCATGTTCGTTTCAGGGGTCCGGGTCGGCTTGTCGTCCGCTGGGGAACCGTCGCAATGCCCCGGCTGTTACCTCGCGTCGGACCCCCGCGCGGAATCGGCCTTCGCCGGATCCGCCCCCTTCCAGCAATCACAACCGAGCGGGCTCGACGCCGCTCGAGGAGCCATGATGGCCACGAAGACCACCCCCGCCTCCAAACAGACCACCACCCCCGCGAAAACGCATACGCTTGGCTACGCCGCCCTCGGGCCGACTACCCCGTTGGCTCCGTTCGAGTTCGACCGTCGGGCCCCGGGACCGACCGACGTGCAGCTCGAGATCCTCTACTGTGGCGTCTGTCACTCGGACCTGCACCAGGTCCGCGACGAGTGGGGTGGCACCACGTATCCCATCGTGCCCGGACACGAGATTGTAGGCCGCGTGACGCGCGTCGGCTCGCAGGTGACCGGCTTCAAAGTGGGTCAGATCGCCGCGGTGGGTTGCATGGTGGACTCGTGCCGCACCTGTCCCGACTGCAAGGAAGGTCTCGAGCAGTTCTGTCAGCGCGAGCTCACCCTCACGTACAACAGTCCCGACAAGCACACCGGTGGCATCACCTATGGTGGCTACTCCACGTCGATCGTCGTGGATGAGCACTTCGTCCTTCGGGTCTCGGACAAGCTGGACCC
>DATHMJ010000423.1:0-4352 GCA_035487215.1 Gemmatimonadales bacterium | reverse complement strand
CTCATCCAGGGGGTGGTAGTCGGAATCATTCGGAAGTACTAGGCGCGCGAGCCTCCGGTTCATCGCGCTCTCGGCGCCGCTACCCTGAGCCGGTCCAACACCCCGGCCCCCACTCCACTCTCCAGCGCCGCCTTCGCGCGCGCCACCGCTTCGGGAAACGACCACCCGGCCGGCGAAACATAGAGCGCCGCGGCGGCATTCAGCAGCACGGCCGCGCGCTCGGCCCCCCCTCCGCCGGTACGAAGCAATCGCTCGGTCCGCTCCGCGTTTTCGGCCGGCGTGCCGCCATCCAGGCCATCGAGTCCGTCCGTCTGCAGCCCCACGTCGGCGGGATCGAGCGTCCATTCGCTGACCCGCCCGGCGCGAATCTCCCAGACCTGGGTGTGCCCCACGGGACTGATCTCGTCCATGCCGATCACGCCGTGCACCACCAACGCGTGCGTCGCACCGAGTCGGCAGAGCGCGTCCGCCACGCGCGGTGCGCGCACCGAATCCGCCACGCCGACGACTTGCCGCCGGACGCCGGCCGGGTTCGCGAGCGGACCCACCAGATTCATGATCGTGGGAACGCCGAGCTCCTTGCGCGTCGGTCCGACGTGCCGCATGGCCGGGTGGTAGTTGGGAGCGAAGAGGAAGACGAGGCCGGCCTGCTGGAGCACCGACGCCACCCGCTCCGGCGCCACCGCGATATCGATCCCCAGAGCTTCCAGCAGGTCCGCCGAGCCTGAGCGCGAGGTGTAGCTCCGGTTGCCGTGCTTGGCGACCGGCACGCCGGCACCAGCCACCAGGAACGACGCGGCCGTCGAGACGTTGAGCGTCCCGACGACACCGCCACCCGTACCGCAGGTGTCGACCAGACGGTCAGGGTTGGTCAGCGGCACCGCGAGCATCGCCTCGCGGAGGGCAGTTGCGGCCCCGGCGATTTCCTCGGCCGACTCACCCTTGGCGCGCAGACCCATGAGAAGTGCGGCGATCTGCCCGGGCGTCGCCTGGCCCCGCATCACCACCCCAAAGGCGCCGGCCGCTTGGTCCGCCGAAAGCGAGGTTCCCTCCGCCAGTCGGCTCAAGGCGTCGGCCAGGCGAGACGAGTCGGGTACCGTGGCTTGGGTCACAGGAATTCGGGTTCGGAGGGTGGCGGCAAAGCCCCAAGAAATGGTACCCGGCAAGGGGGTCTTTTGTCAATTCTGACAAGGAGTTGCGTCACTTGCTCGGCCCCCGTTTCGAGGCTAGATTCCGGCGCGATGCTCGGGACCTTTCTCGCGGTGGTGCATTTCGACGGCGGCCGGTTTGTCGGCTGGCAGCGCCAACGCGAAGGCCGCTCGGTCCAAGGGGAATTCGAGCGGGTGCTCGAGCGTCTGGCGGGCGAGCCCGTAGGGGCGTTCGCTGCCGGCCGCACCGATGCCGGCGTCCACGCCGAAGGTCTCGGCGTCAGCTTTTCCCTCCCCGACAAATGGACGCCGGTGGCCGCGCGCCGGGCGCTCAACGCGCTCGTCCCTCCCGAATGCTGGGTGGAGTCGGTCGCCCGCATGCAGCCCGGCTTTCACGCCAGGAAGAGCGCCAATGCCCGGCGCTACCGCTACGACATCGGCACCGACCCAGCGAGCGCGTCGCCCTTCCGCCGGCCGTTCGAATGGGCGTTGGGCCGCGCGCTGGATCTCGTCGCGCTCCGTGCATCCGCCGCGGTCATCCGCGGGGAACACGACTTCCAATCCTTTTCCGTGCGCGGGCAGGAAAAGCCGCATTGGCGCTGCCGGATCACCCGTGCGGATTGGAGTGAGCGCCCTGAAGGCCGGGGTCTGAGCTTCCACGTGGAGGCCGACCGATTCCTGCACCACATGGTGCGCATGCTGGTGGGCACGATGGTGGACATCGGATTGGGCCGTCGGCCGGTGGCCGACATGGCCGCGCTGCTTCAGCGCGGGGACAATCTCGAGACCAGTCCGCCGGCGCCCCCGCAGGGCCTCTACTTCGTGGCGGTGGAATATCCGCCCGAGTGTTATCTGGAGCGTGAGACCGACGCCGTCGCGTCGGAGTCTCCCGTGGCGGTGCCTCCCCCATGATTCGTGTCGCCGCCCTGCCGGTTCTCCTGATGCTCGTCGGGTGCGGCGACCACGGCCCCGTGCGCCTGGCGGACACGATGACCGCCGCCGCGCAGGAACCGCGACGCATGACGCCAACGTCCGTCCAACGGTCGGTTGCCGGCGCTCGGCGCACGGCGTTGGTGGAAGCAACGGAGCGGGTAGCTCCCTCGGTGGTGTCCATCCACGTGTCGTCGCGGGAGCGGGTGACGCCGCGCTCGCCTTGGGACTTCTTCTTCGTGCCTGAGGGATCCGAGCGACTCGTGGAGGGATACGGAACGGGATTCGTGGTGCGGCCCGCAGGAATCATCCTGACGAACCAGCACGTCGTCGCGAACGCGGAGCGCGTGGTGGTCACGCTCGCCGACGGAGCGGAGCTGGACGGCAAGGTGCTGGGTGAAGACCCGGTGACGGACATCGCGGTCGTGAAGGTCGATCGCACCGGTCTTCCGACCGCGCCGCTCGGGCGGAGCACCGACCTCATGATCGGCGAATGGGTCGTCGCCCTCGGCAATCCGTTCGCGTACTTGCTCGGCAATGCGGAGCCGACCGTCACCGTCGGCGTCGTCAGCGCGACCGGGCGCAACATCCTTCCGTCCGGCGATCAGCCCGGCCTGTATCTGGACATGATTCAGACCGACGCCGCGATCAACCCGGGCAACTCCGGCGGGCCGCTGACCAATGCGCTGGGCGAGGTGATCGGCGTCAATTCGTCCATTTTCTCGAGCGGCGGCGGCTCGATTGGACTGGGGTTCGCCATTCCGATCGAACGCGCCCTGGGCGTCGCCGACGCCATCATCCGCTCCGGCGCGGTGCGGCGGGCCTGGACCGGCCTCGATGTCGAAGGTCCGTCCGGCATGCGGGGATGGCGGAACGTCGGCGGAGTGACCGTGGCCCGCGTCGCCCCGGGTGGTCCAGCGGAGCGCGCCGGAATCCGCGCGGGCGACGTGCTGGTCGAGGCCGGCGGGCGGCCGTTGCGGAACTACCTCGACTGGGAGGCCGTGAAGCTGGATCTTCAGGTGGGCGACGCGGTGAATCTCACCGTCCGTCAGGGCGGTCGGACGTCGGCTCGGAAGCTCGTGACTGGTGACCTGCCCACCGTGACGGCGGAAAAGGTCACGGTGCTGCGGGATCTCCAGCTCATCAACGTGACGCCGGCCATCCAGGCGGAACGGGGACTTCGCAGCGAGCATGGGGCGCTCATCTTCCGGATCTCGGCGCAGGTCGGTCAGGCTACGGGCCTTCAGGCCGGCGACGTGATCGTCGCCATCAACCGGACGCCCGTCCGCACCGCCGCCCAGGTGGGCGAGCTGCTCCAGAGCCGCGCCGGCGGAGCATTGCGGGTGTACTTCGAGCGGGACGGCGAGATCAACTTCACCGATCTGGTGTTCCGATGACCGACGAGCGCTATCAGTCTCCGCTGGGCACGCGCTACGCCTCGCCAGCCATGCAGGCGTTGTGGGGCGAGCCACGCCGTATCGGTCTCTGGCGCCGCCTCTGGCTGGCGCTCGCCGAGAGCGAGCGCGACCTCGGGCTGCCGATACCCGAGGGGGCCATTGCGGAGATGCGGGCGCATCTCGACGACGCCGACCTGGCCGCGGCCGGGCGGTACGAGCGCCGGTTCCGGCACGACGTCATGGCGCACATCCACGCCTTCGGCGACCAGGCGCCCTCCGCTCGTCCGTATCTCCACCTGGGCGCAACCAGCGCGTTCGTCACCGACAACGCCGACGTCCTGGTGATGCGCGAGGGCCTGCGCCTTCTGGTCGGCCGACTGCTTGCGGTGCTGGCCGCATTGGAGCAGTTCGCCCGGCGCCATGCCGCCCTTCCCTGCCTCGCATACACCCATTTCCAGCCGGCGCAGCTCACCACCGTGGGCAAGCGGGCCACCCTTTGGATGCAGGACCTCGCGCTCGACCTCGAGGAGCTGTGCCACCGGATCGAGACGCTGCGGCTGCTGGGCTGCAAGGGCACGACGGGGACGCAGGCGTCGTTCCTCGAGCTGTTCGGCGGCGACCACGCCAAGGTGCGCGAGCTGGACCGCATGGTGACGGCCCGCATGGGATTCGCTCGGTCGTTCCCGGTAACGGGTCAGACCTACCCGCGCAAGCAGGACAGCGTGATCCTGGACGCGCTGAGCGGCGTTGCCCAATCGGCGGCGAAGATGGCCGGCGATCTCCGGTTGCTCCAGCACGAGGGCGAGCTGCTAGAGCCGTTCGAGGCCGAGCAGATCGGCTCGAGTGCGATGGCGTACAAACGAAATCCGATGCGAGC
>DATHMJ010000422.1:0-3212 GCA_035487215.1 Gemmatimonadales bacterium | reverse complement strand
GCATCTACGACCTCCGCGGCCCCTGCGAACGCGGCGGCCACGGGCGGCAACCTCTCCGTTCAGGAGATCTACCGCCAAGACGCGCCCGGGGTGGTCCAGATCACCGGCAGCCGGGGCCCGCTGGTCGCGACCGGCGCCCGGACCTCCGAGGAGCTCGGCTCGGGATTCGTGATCGACAAGGCCGGCCACATCGTCACGAGCAACTACGTGATCGGGGGTGCCCAGCACGTGAAGATCAGCTTCTCGGGCACCAGCGAGCTCGACGCCACGGTCGTCGGCCAGGATCCCTCGACCGATGTCGCGGTACTCCAGGTCGACGCCCATTCGCGCTCCCTGTGGCCGCTGCCGCTCGGCGACTCCGATCAGGTGCAGGTCGGCGATCCCGTGGTCGCGATCGGCAACACCCTGATCCTCGACCGGACGGCGACCGTCGGTGTCGTGAGCGCGGTGCAGCGCGGGATCGACGCGCCGAGCGGGGCGCCCGCGGCGGCGGATGCGATCCAGACCGATGCCAACATCAATCACGGCAACTCCGGTGGGCCGCTGATCAACACCCGCGGTCAGGTGATCGGCGTCACCTCGCGGCTCGGCGTCGGAGGCGTCGGCGACAACGGCCGCACGGGGTTCGCAATTCCGATCGACATCGTCAAGAGCGTCGTCGCCCAGCTGATCGAGACGGGCCGGGTCGTGCATCCCTACCTCGGGATCGACGCACTCCCGGTCAGCGGAAGTCTTGCGCGCTCGTTCGACCTTCCCTCCGACTACGGGCTGATCGTCCAGTCGGTCACGCAGGGGAGCGCAGCCGAAGGAGCCGGGCTCCGCGCGGGGGCAACCCCGGTGACCGTCGCCGGCGAGAGCTACCGCATCGGCGGGGACATCATCATCGCGGCCGACGGCGTCCCCGTCACCGGCGCGGCCCAGCTTCGCGAAGCGATCCAGACGCTCCGGCCCGGTGATCGCCTCACGCTCGAGATCTGGCGCGGCCGTACGAAGGAGACCGTGGGTGTCACGCTCGGGAGCGCGCCGGGTTAGCCCGCAAGCTTGGGTCCCGGCCTAGGCCTAGGCCTGGGACCCGGAACCGACGAGGCCGTCTAGCCAGCGCGGCCCGTCGGATGAGATGGCCGTGACCCGCATGCCTGCCCGGGTCACGGCCATTTTTTGCGTGCCGGCGACGGCTGCGACGACGTCGGGCGGACGATCTCGCGGCTCCCGCGCGCACGGTGGCGGGTAGCGGCGCGGGCGAGCACCTGCGAAGCCAGTGCGTCCGGCAGTGGTCCCGGTGGGGGTAGTAGCGCCGCGGCGGGACTCCGGCATTCCGTGGTGTCGACGGCCGGTCCAGACTGAAGCAAGCTCCTGGACGAGAACAGATAATGAGGTCGCATGAGGAAGACGTCCAACCTGTTAGGGCATCGAGAGCAGGTTGGTCGGCTTTCGGCCGTCGGTGCGCCTCGCGGTGCGCTGTCGACCTGGTTTCGTGCTCGACCAGGACCGAAGCGGTGCTTGGTCTGCGGGGGCCGGCATGGTTGACCGTTCGCGGCGGCAGTCGAGCGGTCTCGGGCCGGGCGGGGCTCGGGCGGGGGCGGCGCTTGATCGGGGTGATGAGGGAGCGGTGAGGCTGATGGCGCTGGAGACGCAGGCGGCGAAGGCGCGCTTGGCGGGGGACGAAGGGCCGGGGAGGTTCAGGTCGGTCCGTGGCCCGTGGTGGCGCGCGTGGTCGTGGTTGTTGCTGACGACCGTCGCCGGCGTTGGCTTCCTTCTTGCGGTGGTCGGCGGCAGGGGTCCGATCACCGCGCGTCTGGGAGACGCGCTGGCTCTCTACCCGAGCGGCTTTCCCATCGCCGCCGCGCGGGTCGGAAGAACGACCCCCTTCCTGGTTGCGATGTATCTGGCTCCGATAGTGACGCTGTGGGTGACGGGAAGCGTCGTCGTGGCGCTCTACGCGCGCCGCTGGAACGAGTTCCGGGCGCGCCGCCGACGCGGCCACGCGATCGTGTGTGGGCTCGGCGAAAAGGGCCTGCGGAGCGCGCGGGCGCTTCTCGGAGAGGGTTTCAAGGTCACCTGCATCGAACTCAACGGCGGCTCCGATGCGGCCGCCGACATCCGCGCGCGCGGTGCGAGGGTCCTGGAAGGCGACGCGACGCAGGCGAATGTCCTCAAGATCGCGCGCGCCGACCGCGCCGCGGTCGTCATCTGCGCGTGTCTGGAGGACAACGCCAACGCAACTATCGCGAGCCAGGTCGAGCGGCTCGTTGGAAGCCGGGAGCGGACCGCGGTGGAGGTCTACGTTCATATCGCGAACCCGGACCTCTCCGGCATTCTTCGCGCACCGACGTTCGGGCTCGAATCGGTACGGCTCCATTTCTTCAACATCTATGACCTTTGGGGACGAGCGCTCGCCGACGAGGCGGAGCTCGAGGAGCTCGTAGCGGACAGCGGCAAGCGTCCCCACATCGTGGTCGTCGGCTCCACGGGACTCGCGCGATCTCTGATCGTGTGGGCGGCGCAGCGCTGGTACAGGTTCTGCCCGGATTCCGCACGACCGATGCGGATCACGCTCATCGCTGCCGATGCGACGGCTCAGTGCGCGGCACTCGGGCGACGGTACCCGGCGCTTCCCCGAACGGCGGAGCTCGTCCCGATCGAGCACGCGATTGCGTCCTCGAACCCGATCGATCTCGGCGCGTTGGACGGCTCCGGCCTTGGGGAGGAGCAGACGACGATCTACCTCTGTCTGTTCGATGACGCCGAGAACCTGAGCCTGGCGCTGCAGACTCAGAATCGACTTGCGCTCGGCGCACGGGTGGTGGTTCCGGCGTCGGCGTGGACGGCTGAGCTTGCCGGTCTCCTGCTGCGCACCGATGAGACGATCCGCGCCGTGGGTTACGCCGACAATCCTGATTCGCTGGATGTGCTCCGAGATAGCAGACGCGAGCTGATGGCTCGAGAGGTGCACGCGAACTACCGCGCCGGCGGAGAGACAAGCAAGGACGCCGATTTCGACTGGAAGGATCTACGCAAGGATCTCCAGGAGTCGAATCGGCTACAAGTCGACGCGATCGACGATCACCTGCGGGCACTCTGGTATGAGATCGTGCCTCTGTTTGAGTGGGACAAACCGGCGGCCCAATTCTCCGACGCCGACCTGGAGACACTCGCCCAGCTTGAGCATCTCCGCTGGTGGAACGAGAAGCGCAGACGGAACTACGTGCATG
>DATHMJ010000421.1:0-3755 GCA_035487215.1 Gemmatimonadales bacterium | reverse complement strand
ATAATCGGTGAACGCCTTGCCATCCAGCGAGATCTCGCTCGGGCGGGTGGAGAGCGCCAACACGTACGTTCCCGGTCCGCCCAGGCGGACGTCCAGCATGGTGGTGTCGCCTTGGGCGGAGACCGCGCTCGTGTCGAGGCGGGTCCTGCCGCCCGGTGTGATCAGCGAAAGATCGGCGAACCGGCGCCGCTCGATGGCGTTCTCGCTCTTGGTAAAGGTGCCGTTGATCACCGGCACTCGTACCGCCGTCCCCGGCGCGAGAAAGTAGGTGTCGAGCTTGATGAAGAGATCGTGTGCCGCGAGCGCCGACGCGACGAGCAGCATCGCGCCCCCGGCGGCGAGCGCCCGGCCGGCCCTCATCGTCCCGCCACCAGGGGTTCGAGCGCCGCGGCCGCCGCGTCGATCGCCTTGGCTTCGGCCTCGAGCACCGCGCCGAGCCGCACGAGCTGCCGGTCGGCGTCCTCCCAGCGGTTCTCCTCGATCGCTTCTCGCACGCCTGGCAGCGTCTTGACGCCATAGCCGGTGTAGAACCCGGGCGCGTAAATCTGATGGCGGAACCAGGGACGCCCCGGTAGCCCGTCGGACAGCGTCAGCGTCCGCTCCGTGCGAACCAGTTTCGCGTTGACATCGGCGAGCGCGCTCGCGGTCGTGGCGGATCCGCCCCCCGAGGCAGTGAGCCTGGCCAGGAGCTCGTCGTAGTGCTTGGCGCTCCGCTCCAGCTCGGCGACGCCGTTGTCGAGCGGTGCGAAGTTCAGGAACGGCGGCAGTTGGGCGGTGGGAGGCGGCGACTCCGGGGCCCGGGGATCGTTCAACGCCACGAAGACACTCTCCGCCAGCTCGCGGTTGCGCTCGTTCGCCTGGTCCTGGCGGTCGGCGAGGAGCTTCTTCACCTCGGTGGCGTACTTGCTCACGTTGTCCGCGAGCCCCTCGAATGCGTACGGCAGCACCTGGGCGTCGGCGAGCCGCATGACCGCCGTACCCATCAGCTGCGAGAATGCGCGGCCGTAGACGAAGGCGGTGTCGCCGAAGCGCGTCGCCCAGTTGAAGTCGTCGTAGATCGAGTGGTAAACGCCAGCGTACCCCGAGGGCGCAACGGCGTCATCCTGGAACTGCAGATTGAGCGACGCGATGCCCCCGTGCTGGAGAAACGGGGTGTAGTCGGACCCGGATCCGAGGGCCTCGATCCGGAGATCGGACCGCTCACGCGCCTCGCGCCGTTCGTCGGGCGTGCCTCGGCCGATCGCATGAAGCTGCGCTCGCTTCCACACCGAGAAGCCGGTTTCGGGGTCCTTGATCTCGCGTGCGACGGCGTTGATGAACGCCTCCAAGGAATGCGAGCCGGCCACGCCCAGAAACCCGCGGATCGTCACGTCGCTGTTGAGGTAGGCCACGGCGTGACGGTCGAGGTCGGCGGCATGGGTTTCGACCCACTCGGTCGAGCCGATCAATCCCGGCTCTTCGCCGTCCCATGCCGCGTAGATGATGGTCCGCCGTGGCTTCCATCCCTGCTTTACCAGCTCACCCAGCGCCCGGGCCTCCTCGAGGAGCGACACCTGGCCCGAGATCGGATCGATCGCGCCGTTCACCCACGCGTCGTAGTGATTTCCCCGGACCACCCACTCATCCGGCGCCTCGGCCCCAGGGATGCGGGCGATCACGTCGTAGATCGCCTTCGTGTCCCAGTTGGACTTGACCGCGAGGTGCACGCGTGCCGGCCCGGCGCCTACGTGATATGTGAGCGGCAACGCGCCTCGCCAGTCCGCGGGCGCGAGCGGTCCGCCGAGTGCTCCGAGCAACGGCTGAGCATCCGCGTAGGAGATCGGAAGGACCGGGATCTTGGTGAGGGTTCGCACCGAGTCGAACGGCAGGCGCCGGGCGCCGGGCACCGAGCCGATGCCCGGAGTCATCGGATCGCCCGGATAGAGCGGCATGTCGGCCACGCTCCCGCGCTGCACCCCGTCCTTCGGTCGCGCGGGCCCAGCAGGAAAGACGTCCCGCACCCAGTAGCCGTCGTCCTTGGGATCGGAATAGATCAAGCAGCCGACCGCGCCATGCTCGGCCGCGACCTTGGGCTTGATGCCACGCCAGGAGCCGCCATACCGCGCGATCACGATGGCCCCTTTTACCGAGACCCCCAACCGCTCCAGTCGCTCGTAGTCCGCCGGGATCCCGTAGTTCACGTACACCAGCGGTGCCGTGACGTCGCCATCCGCCGAATACGCGTTGTACGACGGCAGCTGCTCGGCGCGTTGCGCGGTGGTGGCGTCGCCGGGAACCGGGGGCTCCTCGAGCTTGGCCCGGAAGCTCGTCGGTGCGACCAACTCCACGATGCGGGTCTTGGGTGTCGGGAACAGCACGTCGAAGCGCTCGAGCTTTGCGTCCCATCCCCACGACGCCAACCGTTCGCGCAGCCAGTCCGCATTGTCTCTGTCGTAGGGCGAGCCGACGTGATGCGGGTGCGCCGACAAGCGGCGCATGTAGGCGCGCAGACTGTCGGGGCGGGGAAGCGCCTGGAACTTCGCTTCCCAGTCGCGCTGGACTCGCGCGGACTCGGCGGTGAACCCGGAGATCGGATCGGCGGGCTCCGCAGCGATCAGCGTGGCGCTGAGCAGGGACAACAGGATCGGGCGAACGACGGGCGGCATGCGGACTCCTCGGGGTGGCAATGAGCGCCGTAATCTGGCCCGGGCAGGCGAGTCGGGCTACTTGTCGCGGCCCGTGGTGAAACCGGTCGCTTGACATTCCGACAGAAAGACTCGCAATTTCCTCAGCTAGGAAGGCCGCGCGCCGCGCGCGGCCAGTCGCAATTCTGGAGGACATTCCCATGCCGCAGGAGCAATCCATTCCGACCGTCCCCCCCATCGAGCAACGGGGCTACGCACATCCGGAAGTGCTGGTTTCCACCGAGTGGGTGGCCGAGCACCTGAACGATCCCAAGGTTCGCCTCGTCGAGTCGGACGAGGACCTGCTGCTGTACGAGACCGGCCACATCCCCGGGGCGGTCAAAGTCGACTGGGTGGCGGACCTGAACGATCAGCTGGTGCGAGACTACGTGGGTCGCGAGCGGCTCCAGGCTCTGCTTCGCTCCAAGGGAATCGATCAGGACACGACGATCGTGTTCTACGGCGACAAGAACAACTGGTGGGCGACCTACAGCTTCTGGGTGTTCCGCCTTTTCGGCCTCGGCAATTTGCGGGTGATGGACGGCGGACGACAGCGGTGGGCCGAGGAGCACCGACCGCTCACGACCGAGGCGCCCCGCCATCCCGAGGGGAAGATCGTGGTGGGCGAGCGCAACGATGCCGCCATCCGGGCGTTCCGGGACGAGGCCTTGGAGCACGCCCGCCGGCGCGGCTCGATGGTCGATGTGAGGAGCCCCGAGGAATTTCGGGGTGAGCGGCTTCACATGCCGGAATATCCCAGCGAGGGCGCCCTCCGCGGCGGACATATCCCCGGGGCCCGCAGCATTCCGTGGGGACGGGCGGTCAATCCGGAGACCCACACCTTCCGGCCGGCCAGCGAGCTTCGAACCATTTACCAGCAGGAGAACGGTCTTACGCCCGACGGCGACACGATCGTCTACTGCCGGATCGGGGAGCGCTCCTCCCACACGTGGTTCGCGTTGACGTATCTGCTCGGCTTCGGGCGGGTGCGGAACTACGACGGGTCCTGGACCGAGTGGGGCAACGGCGTGCGGTTGCCGATCGAAAAGCCGTAGGATAGCTATCGGCTATCAGCCGTCGGCCGATCGCCCC
>DATHMJ010000420.1:0-5003 GCA_035487215.1 Gemmatimonadales bacterium | reverse complement strand
AAGGAGTACTCTCGGTCGAGTCCCAGGTTCGACTGCGCGGCCATGCCCGAGGGGCTGGTGGAGAGCGCGCTCTTCGGATACGGCTGGTTGAAGACCTCGAAGTTGCCGCCAAAGAAGCGGTCGTAGAACCAATACTGGCTTAGTGTGGGCATGATGACCCCCTCGGCATGGGCCGCGCATTCACGGCTACCCATTTAGAGGGTCATCGTACGTCCAATTTCCCGCGCACCGCGGGTACCGCGGGTACCGCAGGCCGCAGGGGCAAGAACCGCTCGGTAGCTAGGGGCCACAGGTAGCATGCACCTGGGACAAATGGTGCCCGGCAGGGCCGGCCGATAGCCTTGTGCGGAAGGCTGAACGTCCCCTCGATTGGAGGCACCAATGAAGGGCATACTCGCAGCGTGCGCGGCAGTGGCAGTCCTGGCCGCGTGTTCCAAGCCGGCGGATCGGCGCGGTGCGGAGACGGGATTCCGCGAGTCGGCGGACACCGCGGTTATCAAGCGCGAAATGCGCGATACCGCGATCATCCACCACGACACGACGATCTCGACCGATACGGTGGAGAAGCGGGGCCGGCACACGGTGAAGACGGACACGGTCAAGAAGCCCTAACGGGTAGTCCAGCGTTCGATTCGCGGTCGGTGTCCAGCCGCGCTGTGGCCTCGGCCATCGCGCGGCTGGTGCGTATCCGGGGCGGCGCTCTGGACAGTCCTGTCCCGTGGCGCTAGCGTGAGCCAGAGCAACACGCCAAGCCCGCCTCTTTCGAAGGAGATCCCCCGTATGACCACTGCGACCCGCCCGACGGCGACGGCCAAGCTTCCCCGGCTGGCGGCCGCCTTCACGCCCAAGATTCCGATCCGGGCCCGCTACGACAACTGGATCGCCGGCGAGTACGTGGCGCCCGCCCGCGGCCAATATTTCGTCAATCCGTCACCGATCACCGGCCAGCCCCTGTGCGAGGTCGCCCGCTCGACCCACGAGGACATCGATCGCGCCCTCGATGCGGCGCACGCCGCGGCGCTCAGCTGGAATACCACCTCGCCGGCCTACCGGGCGAACATCCTGAACAAGATCGCGGACCTGCTCGAGGCCAATCTCGACACGCTGGCGTTCATCGAGACGATGGACAACGGCAAGCCGATCCGCGAAACCACCCACGCCGACATGCCGCTCGCGATCGATCACTTCCGCTATTTCGCCGGCGCTATCCGCGCCCAGGAAGGCGGGATCAGCGAGCTGGATCACGACACCGTGGCCTACCACTTCCACGAGCCTCTCGGCGTCGTGGGTCAGATCATTCCGTGGAACTTCCCGCTGCTCATGGCGACATGGAAGCTCGCGCCCGCGCTCGCGGCCGGGAACTGCGTCGTGCTCAAGCCGGCGGAGCAGACTCCGGTCTCGATCATGGCGTTTATGGAGCTGATCGCGGACGTGCTGCCGAGCGGGGTGGTGAACGTGGTGCAGGGCTTCGGGGTGGAGGCGGGCAAGCCGCTGGCGTCGAGCCCCCGCATCGCCAAGATCGCCTTCACCGGCGAGACGACCACCGGCCGGCTGATCATGCAGTACGCGTCGGAGAACCTCATCCCGGTAACGCTCGAGCTGGGCGGCAAGTCGCCCAACATCTTCTTCGCCGACGTCATGCAGGCGGACGACGACTTCTTCGACAAGGCGCTCGAGGGGTTCGCGATGTTCGCGCTGAATCAGGGCGAAGTCTGCACCTGTCCCTCCCGGGCCCTGGTCCAGGAGTCCATCTACGACCGGTTCATGGAACGGGCCGTGGCGCGCACCCGCGCGATCGTCGAGGGCAACCCGCTGGAGCCGTCCACCATGATCGGAGCCCAAGCCTCCAACGATCAGCTGGAGAAGATTCTGAGCTACATCGACATCGGGAAGAAGGAAGGCGCCAAGGTGCTCACCGGTGGCGAGCGGCGGATCCACCCGGGTGAGCTGAAGGACGGGTACTACGTCCAGCCCACGATCTTCGAGGGCAACAACCGCATGCGCATCTTCCAGGAAGAGATCTTCGGGCCGGTGGTCTCGGTCACCCGGTTCAAGGACGCGGATGACGCGCTGTCGATTGCCAACGACACGCTCTACGGCCTGGGCGCCGGCGTCTGGAGCCGGGACATGAATACCTGTTACCGCATGGGGCGGGGCATCAAGGCGGGACGGGTGTGGACCAACTGCTTCCACGCCTACCCGGCGCACGCGGCGTTCGGTGGCTACAAGCAGTCCGGCATCGGGCGGGAGAACCATCGCATGATGCTCGACCACTACCAGCACACCAAGAACCTCTTGGTGAGCTACAGCCCCAAGAAACTCGGCTTCTTCTAAGCCGATGGACGTCCCGCGAGTAGACATCACTCCGGAAGCCACGGCCGTGCTCCGCCAGCTCGAGGCGGAGCACGGTCCGCTTTTGTTTCATCAATCCGGCGGTTGTTGCGACGGCAGCTCGCCGATGTGCTACCCCCGATCGGAGTTTCGGGTGGGACAGCGCGATGTACACCTGGGCGATGTCGCCGGCACGCCGGTCTACATCGGCGGGCAGCAGTTCGAGCTGTGGCGCCACACCCAGCTCTTGATCGACGTAGTGCCGGGTCGGGGCGGCGGGTTTTCGCTGGAGGCGCCGCTCAATGTCCGGTTCCTGACTCGCTCCCGCGTCTTCGACGCCGCTGAGCAGGCGTGGCTCGAGACCTGCCAGCCGAGGGTGGGACCGCAAGTTCTCCCTTAGGTCCAATTACCTCGTCCAACAGCCCGGCACCATGTTGCATCGCTGTGTTACCACACCGCGCGACGAGATCGTGTGTGCCCGGTCTCATCAACTGGAGGAACCTATGGCAGCGAGAAAACGGACGGGAACACGGAAGACCGGGAGGCGGAAGTACAGCGAGAGCGCGAGCAAGCGAGTCGAGAGCGCGATGCGGCGCCGCAAGAAGGGCACGCTCCGTTCCGGCAAAGGAGGGAAGGGCGGTAAGGTGAAGAGCCGGAAGCAGGCGATCGCGATCGGTTTGTCGGAGGCCCGGAAGAGAGGCGCGAAGGTGCCGCGCAAGCCACGCGGGAAGAAATGACGTGGCCGTACCGGCGTCAGATGTGCGACCGCAACGCCGCTCCGCCGGGGGTTCGCTGGAGGACGACCGGTGCCGCTGTCGCCGCCCGGTACCGGTCTGGCTTGGCTAAGGCCGAGCCCTGTCGAATGGCGAGCAGGCCGCGCCGGATGGCGTCGTTTTCGCAGAGCGCCGCGATCTCCGGGTCGAACCGGCGACCCGCGTACTCGCGGATGTACTTGAGCACGTCCTCCGCGGGCCACGCCTTCCGGTAGACTCGATCCGACGTCAGCGCGTCGAAGACATCCGCCACCATGACGAGCCGGGCGACAGGCGGGATCGTCTGGCCGGCTCGACCCTCCGGGTAACCGTTCCCGTCCCATTGCTCGTGGTGGAAGCGGGCAATCTCTTCAGCCAGGCGAATGACCAGCGATCGACCGCCGGAGAGGATCTGTGCCCCCATTACCGCGTGGGTCTTCATCGCCTCCCACTCGTCGCTGGTGAGCGAGCCGGCCTTTCGAAGCACGGCGTCCGGAATCGCGATCTTGCCCACATCGTGGAGCGGGGCGGCTCGGCGGATGAGGAACAGCTCTTCGTCCGGCAGGCCCAGCGCGGCGCCGAGGAGGGCGGCGGCTTCACCGACGCGCTCGGTGTGGCGCCCGGTTTCGTCGTCGCGGAATTCCGCGGCCAGCGCGAGCCGCTCCAGTGTATCCAGGTGGGCCCCATCCAGCTCCGCCGTACGCTCCTCGACCCGGCGCTCGAGAATCTGGTTCTGCTCGGTGATCTCCCGGTGGAGGTAGCGGGTCTCGAGCAGATTGTGGATGCGGAGGAGGACCTCGTCCACCGAGAACGGCTTGGCGACGAAATCCTTTGCTCCCGCGGCAAGCGCGCGGCGACGGGCTTCCTGAGAGGCGTCCGCCGTGAGGACCAGGACCGGCAGGTAGGTGTGGGCACCAGCCTCGGCGCGGAGCTGGCCGAGGACGGCGATCCCGTCGAGGTCGGGCATGTGCAGGTCGAGCAGGATCAGGTCCGGGTCGGTCTCCCGGTAGAGACCCTGGACCTTCGTGGGATCGGTCGTGCCGACCACGTTGGTGTAGCCCGCCGCGGCCAACACCTTGAGGAGCACCCGCACGTTGTCCGGCTCGTCGTCCACGACGAGGATCCGGGCGCTTGAAAAGCGGGTCTCTTGCATGTCCTTCTCCAGTAGTGGGCGGGACGGGGTTACCCAAGTCCATGGCATGGCGGGGAAACCGGGCGATCAGCATGCAGAATCCACACCACCGGGGCCACGGTATGTGGCCGAGGCGCCCGGACTTGCACTTGCCTCAGGCTCCGCCCGAGGGCCAGCCGGGACGATACCTCGCAAAGCGCGGGTCCGGCAGGGCGAATCACCGCACCAGAAAGCCCCGCCTCCCTGGGGGGAGCCGGGGCTTTCCAGCAGGGCCTCAACCGCGAATCGACCGTCGCATCGGGATCGACCGCCTCGTCAGAGAAGCCGGGGGATCCAAAGCATACCGGGAGGGGGTCTGGCTCGGCGGTGTGTTGAGTCACCGGGCCGGTCCTGTCGGGCAGCCCTAAGAAGTACGGGCTGCTATCTCCTAAGGCTTTCTTGCCGCACTACACACTCCTTCGCTACTCTGACTGTGCCTCGGCATGCGGGAGTCCGTGTCGGGCCTTATTCGTCCCTATCATCTCACCGGGTCCGGTGGCGGACGGTGCCTATGATCGCTGGGAGTCTGCTCGTACTGGTCTTCTTCGCTCTGGTCGTCGCGGTGCACACGTAGGAGCGATCTTCTACGTCTGTCGCGTGTGCGGCGACGTCGGCGTGCAAGCGCTGACCGTTGCGGACGAGCGAACAGGCGGCAAGCGTATCACACCAACGTCCGTCGGCCGGCACCGGCGGGCGTTGGTCGCTCTCAGTATCCCCTAAGTGCAATACGAGATCCGGCCCGTGTCGTG
>DATHMJ010000419.1:0-4492 GCA_035487215.1 Gemmatimonadales bacterium | reverse complement strand
GGTGGGACTCGTGCTGGTGAACCGGCAACCCGGGCTCAACCGCGGCGGTGATTTCCGCGAGCTGATCGACGCGATCCGCTACCGGTTGCGCCGGAGGCCGGCATGATCCCGCGCCTGCTGGATCGCTACATCCTCGGGCTGTGGCTCCGGATATTCGGGCTCACGGTGCTGGGTTTTCCGATCGTCTCCATTCTCATCAATCTCACCGACTCGCTCAACAAGTTGCTCGATCGCGGGCTTACCGTCCGCCAGATCGTCGTGAGCTACGTGTACTCGATTCCGGAGAACATGTTTCTCGTCCTCCCGGCGGCGGTGCTTTTCGCGACCGTGTTTACTGTGGGAACCCTCGCCCGTCACTCGGAGCTGACCGCGGCCAAGGCCGGGGGTCAGAGCTTCCGTCGGCTGGTGCTGCCGCTGGTGCTGGCCTCGGTTTTCGCAACCGGGCTGGCCGTGGTCGTGGGTGAGCTGGCTCCCGGCTCCACCGCCAAGCAGCTCAAGATCCAGAAAGCCCAGCCCGAAGGCCCCACGTCGGCGCGGTTCAACTTCGTGTACCGCGGAGACCAGGGCTGGGTCTACACCATTCGCTCCCTCGAGATCGCGACCCAGAAGCTCAAGGGCCTCTTGTTCGAGCGCCAAGGTACCGGGCTCGCCTATCCCGGCCTGGTCGTGACCGCCGACAGCGCGACGTACGACGCCACGCACCAGACCTGGCGTCTTTGGAACGGGGCCAGCCGGGTGATCCCGTCCCCCGACCGGCAAGCCAGCTTCACGTTCCGATCCCTCAGGCTCAGGAGCTTCGCGCAGACGCCGGCCGACCTGCTGGCGGAGCCCAAGGCGCCGGACGAGATGCGGTACGCCGAGTTGGGGCGCTACATCGAGGCGCTCGAACGGTCGGGGAACGACGCCAACAAGCTGATCGTCGAGCGCGCACTCAAGCTCGCGATTCCGGCGACCTGCCTCATCATCGCGATCTTCGGCGCCCCGCTCGCGATCACCTCGCCTCGCGCCGGCACTGCTTTCGGCATCGCGATCAGCCTGGGAACCACCGTCTTCTTCCTGCTGTTGATGCAGATCGCGAAGGCGGTGGGCGCCGGCGGGCTGGTGAATCCCACGGCCGCCGCATGGATCCCGAACGCGATGTTCCTGGCCATAGGAGTCGTCTTGCTCGCTCGGGTACGGACGTAGCCGCACCGTACGCCCGCCTATATTCTCCGGCATGGACGACCGCACTCCGCTCATCATCGGCTCGGGCATCGCGGGCCTTTGGACCGCGTGGCAGCTCGCGGCGGACGGTCGTCGAGCGCGCCTGGTGACCAAGGAGACCCTGGCCGACAGCGCCAGTGCCTGGGCCCAAGGCGGCATCGCGGTGGCGCTCGGTCCCGGCGACAACCCGGTGCAGCATGCGGCCGACACGCTCGCAGCCGGCGACGGACTCTCCGACCCGGAAGCGGTCCGGGTGCTGACCAACGAGGGTCCCGACCGGGTTCGCGAGCTGTTGGCGATGGGGGCCACCTTCGACCGCGCGCCCGATGGGAGACTTCGATTCGGGCTCGAGGCGGCGCATACCCGACCGCGCATCATTCACGCGGGCGGGGATCGGACCGGTGCCGCGCTGGTGGCCTTCCTGACCGGCGTCATTCGCGACCACCCGCTGATCGAGATTCTCGAGCACACCGAAGCCCGTGCGCTTATCGTCGAGGCCGGGCGCGTGACCGGTGCGCTGCTGGTGCAGCCGCATCGGCCGCTCGTCGCCCTGGGCGCCACGGCCGTGGTCCTCGCGACCGGGGGAGTGGGCCAGCTCTACGCCGTCACCACCAATCCGCGCGTCGCAACGGCGGACGGCTGGGCCATGGCCTATCGGGCGGGCGCCGAGCTGAGGGATCTCGAGTTCCTGCAATTCCATCCCACGGCGCTCAAGCTGCCGGCCGTGAACCCCGCTCCGCTCATCTCCGAGGCCGTGCGAGGCGCCGGCGCGTGGCTCGTGGACCGGTCCGGACGACGATTCGCGCTCGACCACGATCCGCGTGGCGAGCTCGCTCCCCGCGACGTCCTGGCCCGCGCTGTGGCTGCGTCCGACGCGGCGGGAGGCGCGTGGCTCGACGCGAGGCACGTCCCCGATTTCACGCGTCAGTTCCCCGGCATCTCGCAGATGCTCGCGAGCCACGGGCTCGATCCCTCGCGGGATCTGCTCCCGGTCGCCCCGGCCCTCCATTACGCGATGGGCGGCATCCGGACGGACCTCGAGGGGAGAGCGAGTCTGCCAGGGCTCTGGGCCGTGGGCGAATGCGCGCACACGGGCGTGCACGGAGCTAACCGCTTGGCCTCCAACTCGTTGCTCGAGGGCCTGGTGTTCGCGGACCGAGTTGCCCGGGCGCTGCCACCCGATGAAGCGGCGTTGCCCGTTGGATCCGTCGCGGGTGAAGGCGCGGCCGACACGCTTCCGACCGACGAGAGCGAGTCGATCCGGCAAGAGATGCGGGCGCTCATGACGGCCGACGTGGGTCTCCAGCGGAGCGAGCGGTCGCTGCTCCGGGCGGAGGACGCGCTCGGGGCGCTTACCCGGCGCGTGCCGCCGGGTGACTGGCGAACCGAGAATCAGCTTCTGGTGGCTACGCTGATCACGCAAGCCGCCCGCGGCCGCCGGGAGAGCCGGGGCGGTCACCGCCGGCTCGACTACCCGCCCAAGGTCCGCACGTCCGAAGCCGTCTGATGGCCCTCCCACTCCCGGTAATCGACAACGCCGAGCTCACACCGGCCGCGATCGCTACGCTCCAGAGCGAGATTCGCGCGCTGGCCCGAGAGCACAACGCGGTCATCCTGGCGCACAACTACCAGCGACCGGAGGTTCAGGACGTCGCCGACTTCGTGGGCGACTCGCTCGGCCTCTCGCGCCAGGCGGCTCGGACCGATGCGCAAGTGATCGCCTTCTGCGGCGTGCACTTCATGGCGGAGACGGCCAAGATCCTGTCTCCGAAGAAGAAAGTCCTGCTGCCCGATCTGCGCGCCGGATGCTCGCTCGCGGCGACGATTACCGGTGAGCAAGTGCGGCAATGGAAGGCGGAGTTTCCCGGCTACATCGTGGTTGGGTACGTGAACACGACCGCGGAGGTGAAAGCGGAGCTGGACTACGCCTGCACCAGCGGGAACGTGCTCGACGTCATCGACGCGATCCCGGAGGACAAGGGGATCCTGTTCCTGCCCGATTTCTTCCTTGGGGCCCACGTGCGTCGGATGCGGCCCGGGCGCCGCGTGGAGGTCTGGCTCGGCGAGTGCCACGTCCACAAGGGGATCAGCCCCGCCACACTCGAAGCACAGCGCCAAGCCCACCCGGAAGCGGAAGTGCTGGTGCACCCCGAGTGCGGCTGCGCCGGACAGCTCATTTACGAAATGGGCCGCGGCGCCATCCCGACGACCGGCCTTCATATCGCCTCGACCGAGGGAATGATCAATCTGGCCAAGGAACGTCCGGCGCCGGCATTCATCGTCGCGACGGAGACGGGGATCTTGCATCGGATGCAGCAGGTGGCCCCGGGAAAGCGATTCTACCCCGCCGACCCCGAAGCGGTGTGTGCGTTCATGAAGACGATCACGCTGGCCAACCTCCGCGACGCCCTCCGGCTCGACCGATACGAGATCACCGTCCCGGACGACATCGCGCGTCGCGCCCGCATGTCCCTCGACCGCATGGTGAGCCTGGGGAAGTGATCCCCGATTTCCGTGCCGATGCCGAGCGGCTGGCCGCGATCGCGCTGGCGGAGGACGGGCCCCGCGACATCACCAGTGAGGTCACCGTCGCCGCCGGCGCTCGGGCGACCGGCAGCATCGACTTCCGGAGCGCGGGACTGCTCGCAGGCCGAGTCTACGCCGACGCGGTGGCGCGCGCCTGTTCGTGCGCGGTGGATTGGCGGGCCGCGGAGGGCGAGCCCATTCCTCGCCATGCGGTCGTCGGGGAGATCGTGGGGCCACTGGCCTCGCTGCTCCGGGCAGAGCGCCCGCTCTTGAACCTGCTGCAGCGTGCATCCGGCATCGCCACCGCTACCCACGCGTACGTCGGGGCCGTCACCGGCACCCGCGCGCGCATTCTTCACACGCGGAAGACGGCTCCCGGACTCCGGCTGCTCGATGTCGCGGGGGTGCTCGCCGGCGGGGGTGCGCTCCATCGGCTCGACCTGGCTCGCACGGTCATGGTGAAGGACAACCATTGGCGCGCGCTCGCAGCCCAGGGGAGGCCGCTTCGGTCGGCCTTGGCGGAGGCACGCGCTCGCGGGGTCGAGTCGCTCCAGGTCGAAGTCGAGTCCGAGGCCCAGCTCCAGGCGGCCTGTGAGGCAGGCGCGACGCGGCTCTTGGTGGATAACCAGTCGCCCGAGACGGTCCAACGGTGGGCCATGCTCGCCCGCGAGCTGGTTCCGGGCATCGAGATCGAGGCGACCGGCGGGATCAGCCTCGACAACGTCAGAGCCTACGCATTGGCGTGAACGGATTACATCTCGGT
>DATHMJ010000418.1:0-4049 GCA_035487215.1 Gemmatimonadales bacterium | reverse complement strand
CCGGTCGTCTCGGCGACGGTCACGGCCGGGGTCAGCAACAACAGGATGGCGGCAAGCGCGGGCACTCGGTGGCTCATTGCGCTTTCCTCGGCACGAAGGCGATCCGTATGTAGGTGGCCACGGGGAGGTACTTGCGCGCTGCATCACGGATCTGCTCGCGGGTGACGGTCCGCAGACGCGCGATGTACTGGAGCTCGTCATCGAGCGTCGCGCTCATGCGCGCGATGCCGTACGCCGAGGCCACCCCGTCCGACGTCTCGTAGGCGAAGGCGTGATCGGACTCCGCCTTGGTGACCGCCAGCTCCCGCTCCTCCTCGGTCGGCCCCTCCTGTTGCAGGCGGCCGATCTCTTCGAGGATGCGCCGTTCGGCCTTGTCGACGTCCCCCGCCTCGAGCTGCGCGTAGACGTAGATCATCCCCGCCAGCTGCTGCGTGGAGTTGTCCACGCTCACGCGGGTCACGATCCGCTCGCCATCGCGGAGGGTGGTGACGAGGCGCGAGCTCTCGCTGCCGCCCAGGATCGTGGCGAGGAGATCGAGCGACAGGCTGTCCCGGTCGGCCGCGCTGGGCGCCTGCCAGCCCAACGCGAGATAGGCCTGCTGCTCCGGCCGCTCGACCGTGCGCCGCACCACCCCCGCGATGGGCACGAGCGAAGGGACGGCCGGCGGCGTGTAGCCCGTCCGGGGCCGCTTGCCGAAGGTGCGATCCACCATGGCCCGGACGGCTTTGGCCTCGATGGGGCCCACCACCACCAGGGCCATGTTCTCCGGCGTATAGAACCGGTGATTGAACGCCTTCAGGTTGTCCTGCGTCGCGGCGCTCCGGGTCGCCTGCGTGCCGAGCACGGGCCGGCCGTAGGGATGCGGGCCGAACACCAGGCCGTAGAGCTGGCGAATGATGCCGCTCTTGGGCGTATCGGTCTCGATGCGCGCTTCTTCGGAGATGACCTCGCCTTCGGCGGCCACCTGCTTCGGATCGAACGTCGAGCGAAAGGCCATGGCGTCGAGCAGCTGGATGGCAGTTGCCGTCGCCTCGCTCGGCACGAGGATCTGGAAGGTCGTGTAGTCGAAGGAGGTGAACGCGTTGGAGCGTCCCCCCGTCCCCTCCACGGTGCGATCGATGTAGCCCGGGCCGAAGGTGTTCGTGCCCTTGAAGAGCATGTGCTCCTGGAAGTGCGCGTGGCCGAGGGTCTCCGGGGTCTCGTACCGGACCCCCGTGGCCACCCAGAGGTACGCGGCGACGATGTCGGCCGCGCGGTGATCTTGCACGATGAGGGTGAGCCCATTGGGCAGGACTTCCACAATCGGGGTCCGCCCCTGCCCCCCTCGGGCGGCCGGCGTCCCCGCAGCGGCGCACCCGGCCCCGAGGCTCACGAGCGCGGCCAGTACGGCCAGTCTCCCCAATCGCATCATGTCCCCTCCGCATCTTCACGTTGGCGTTCAGAGAAGTCCCCGCCCCAGGTGGGAGGGACACGGGGCATCTGCGCCTGTTTGCCGACGCGGCCGCCATCATAGACGAAGTCGCCGAACTCGGCGTATACGACCAAGGTCTAATGGCCCTGGAAGCCGGGACCTGTCAAGGTGGCGCGCGGGTTTCCGAACATGCTGATGGCCTGCCCGGATTGTGACCTGCTCCAGCGCCTCCCCGAGCTTCCGATCGGGGACAAGGCGCGGTGTCCGCGCTGTGGCAGCACGCTCGCCTCCCGGCCCGTCGATCCCATCGACCGGCCGCTGGCGCTCACGTTCGCCGCCGCTCTCGTGTTCATCCTCGCCAACACGACCGCCTTGATGGGGCTCTCCGCGGTCGGACGCCATGCGAGCACCACCATCGCGGGCGGCGTCTACCAGATGTGGCAACAGGGCGAGATGATCACCGCCGCGATCGTCGGGTTCTGCGCGATCGTCGCCCCCGGAGCCTATATCCTGTTCATGCTGATGGTCCTGGTCGCGGTGAGGCGGCCGCCCGCGCCGCAGTGGATCGGCGAGGTGCTCCGCTGGGCCAGCTCCGTGCAGCCCTGGTCGATGAACGAGGTGATGATCCTCGGCATCCTGGTCGCGCTGATCAAGATCGCGGAGCTGGCCAGCGTCGTGCCCGGTATCGGGATGTACGCGGTGGGTGCGCTCATCGTCCTCTTCACCGCGATCGGGATCACCTTTGACCCGCGCGAGGTCTGGAACCGCGTGCAGTGGGCGGATGGCCGGACTCCTCCCCGGGTGCAGTCGGGGCGATGACGAGCCCGCTGACCGGCGCCGAGGCCGGGCTCGTCTCCTGCGAGACGTGCGCTCTGCTGTCTCGGCCGACCGACCCGGCCGAGCCCGGACACTGCCCACGCTGCGGCGCAGTGCTCGAGTGGCGCCGGCATCACTCCATCCAGTACACGTGGGCCCTCGTCATCGCGGCGGCGATCTGCTACATCCCCGCGAACGTCCTGCCGGTGCTCAACACGACCGCGCTCGGGTCCTCCGACGCCGACACCATCCTGAGCGGGGTGGTGTTCCTCTACACGTCGGGCTCGTGGCCGCTCGCGCTCGTCGTCCTGGTCGCGAGCGTGATGGTCCCCCTCGGGAAGCTCGGCGCGCTCTCGTATCTCCTGGTCTCGGTGCAGCGGCGCTCCCACGCGAGCACCCGGGAGAGGGCTCGGCTCTACCGGCTCGTCGAGGTGATCGGCCGCTGGTCCATGCTGGACGTGTTCGTCGACACCTTCACGGTCGCGCTCGTGCAGCTCCAGCCCCTGATGTCGGTGGAGCCCGGGCCCGGAGTGCTGTTCTTCGCGGCGGTGGTCGTGCTGACGATGATCGCGGCGGAGTCCTTCGATCCGCGCCTCGTCTGGGACACCCCTAACTCACCGCAAGGTCAACATGCCTGACGAGCGCAATCTCGACAACGTCCCGCACGCGATCGTCGTGCCCAAGCGGCGCGCTCGGGTCTCGGTCGTCTGGATCATCCCGATCCTCGCCGCGGTGGTGGCCATCGGCATCGCGGTCCAGCGGGTCCTCAGCGAGGGCCCGACCATCACCATCGTCTTCAAGGCCGCGGAGGGCCTCGAGGCCGGCAAGACCTTCGTGAAGTACAAGGACGTCAACATCGGCCAGGTCACCAAGGTCGAGCTCTCCGCCGATCACTCCAAGGTGGAGGTGACCGCGAAGATGGCCAAGAGCGTGGCCGACCTCATGGTCGCAGACGCCAGGTTCTGGGTCGTGGAGCCCCGCGTGACCCTGAGCGGCATCTCCGGTCTGGGCACCCTGCTGTCCGGAAACTTCATCGGCTTCGAGGTCGGCAAGTCCGACCAGAAGGAGCGCCGCTTCACCGCGCTCGAGACCCCCCCCATCATCACCGGGGGCCAGCCGGGCCGGGAGTTCCTCCTGAGGGTCGAGGATCTCGGCTCCCTGGGAATCGGCTCCCCCATCTACTATCACCGGCTGCTGGCGGGCCAGGTGGTCGCCTATGACCTGGCTCCCGATGGCCGGACCATCGAGCTCAAGGTCTTCGTGAACGCGCCCTACGACCGGTACGTCACCGTCGGAGCCCGCTTCTGGAACGCCAGCGGGCTCGACGTCTCCATCGGGGCGGGCGGGGTCGAGGTGCGCACGGAGTCCCTCGTCGCGCTCATCGCGGGCGGCGTGGCGTTCGACGCGCCCCCGTTCATCATCGAGACCGCCGCGGCCGCACCCAACGCGGTCTTCACCCTCTACCGCGACCGCGCCACCGCCATGAAGCAGCCGGAGGCGGTCGGGGCGCACTACGTGCTCTACTTCAACGAATCGCTGCGGGGCTTGACCGTGGGCGCACCGGTCACCCTCCTGGGCCTGCCCGCCGGGGAAGTCACCGCCGTCGGCCTCGACCTCGATCGCAAGACGGCGAACATCCGCGGCCGGGTGGAGCTCGTGACCTATCCCGAGCGGCTCATCGCCCGTCTGAGCCAAACCCAGGCCACGCTCGGCAAGAGCCTCCAGGGGAGCGCGCAGGACCGCCGGGCGCTCTTCCAGCATCTGGTCGAGCAGCGGGCGCTGCGCGCGCAGCTCCGGAGTGGGAGCCTGATCACCGGTCAGC
>DATHMJ010000417.1:0-3572 GCA_035487215.1 Gemmatimonadales bacterium | reverse complement strand
GATCGGCACCGGCTCCGGCTATCAGACCGCGCTGCTCGCGATGCTCACCGACACGGTGTTCAGCGTGGAGCGGGTACCGGCGCTGGCGCAATCCGCCCGCGCCGCGCTCGACGCGGCCGGCCTCCGCAACGTGACCGTCCTCGTGGGCGACGGGACGTTGGGCTGGCGCCCGTTCGCACCATACGATGCCATCTTGGTGGCCGCGGGCTCACCCGAGGTTCCGGATCCGCTCGTGGAACAGCTGTCGCCGACCGGGCGAATGGTGATCCCGCTGGGCGACCGCGAGAGCCAGGTCTTGACCCTCGTAACCCGGGATGCGGTGGCGGGCACGCGCCGCACCACGCTCGGCGACGTTCGTTTCGTCCCCCTCCTCGGCAAACACGGATTTCAGTGATGGACTGGCTTTCGACCGCCGTTGATTTTTTCCTGCACCTCGATCGCCACCTGGCGGACGTGGTCGGGCGCTACGGGACCGGCACGTATGCCCTGCTGTGCCTGATCCTCTTCTGCGAGACGGGGCTGGTGGTGACGCCGTTCCTCCCCGGCGATTCGCTGCTCTTCGCGGCCGGGACGATCGCCGCGCTGGGCGCGCTGGATCCCGCCGTGCTGGTGGCGATCCTCGCCGCGTCGGCCGTGCTGGGCGACAGCACCAACTACTGGATCGGTCGGTGGGTCGGACCGCGCGCGTTCAGCGGCAACGTCCGGTTTCTGAACCGTGCGTACCTCGAGCGCACGCATGCGTTCTACGAGAAGCACGGCGGAAAGACCGTCTTCCTCGCCCGCTTCGCCCCGATTCTCCGGACATTCGCGCCGTTCGTGGCCGGCGTCGGCGCCATGGGATACTTCCGCTTCCTCCGCTTCAGCATCGTGGGCTCGCTGGCGTGGGTCTCGCTGTTCGTGCTGGGCGGCTACTTCTTCGGGAACCTTCCCGCGGTGCGGGAAAACTTTAGTCTCGTCATCCTGGCCATCATCGTGATTTCGCTCATGCCGGCCGCGATCGAGGCGTTTCGGTCCTGGCGGCGGGCGGGTGCATGATCCGGCGCTACGTGGTATCGGGCCGGGTGCAGGGGGTCGGCTTCCGCTGGTTCGTGCACCGGCACGCGGCAAGGCTCCGCTTGAGCGGTTGGGCGGAGAACCTGATCGACGGCCGAGTGGAGGTAGTCGCTTCGGGTCCGGACGACGCGCTGGACGAATTGGAGGGATTGCTGCGGCGGGGGCCCTCGCACGCCGACGTCACGGCGCTCGACATCACCGAGCTGCCGCCCGCATCGGTCGGCAGCAACGGGTTCGACATCCGATAGGAGGAGCCCCCGATGACCGAAGACCTGCCCGCGCTGGTGAAACGGACGCTGCGCCCGATCCCGGACTATCCGAAGCCCGGCATTCTGTTCCAGGACATCACGCCGGTGCTCCGGGACGGCGCCCTTTTCCGGCGGGTGGTTGAAGCCATGGCGGCGCCGTTCGCCCGCGCGGGCGTCACCCACATTCTGGGCATCGAGGCCCGTGGCTTCATCCTCGGAGGCGCGGTCGCCACGGCCCTCGATGCCGGCTTCGTTCCGGCCCGGAAGCCCGGGAAGCTCCCCTGGGAGAGCCTGCGCGAGAGCTACGACCTCGAGTACGGGCAGGACGCGCTCGAGGCCCACAGCGACTCGTGGACCCGGGGCGCGAAAGTCCTGGTCGTGGACGATGTGTTGGCGACTGGCGGCACCGCCCGGGCGGCGGGCCAGCTTGCCCGCGCGCTCGGCGCCGATCTCGCGGGGTGGACCTTCCTGCTCGAGATCGAGGCGCTGGGAGGACGGGGCAAGCTCACGGGCAGCGCCTCGCACACCGTCACCCGGGTCTGATCGGCGTCTGGACTCTAAACCCCGAACGTTGCAGCTTACAGCAGCATTCCTGCCTCCCGTTGCCGGAGCTCCGGATGTGTCGCAGCACTAATTGCCCGCGCTCGCGCGGGTTCGGCCTGCCGGGGCATCGCAGCCCTCCGTCGCCCCTTCCTCCCCCATCGTCATCGTCGCCTTCATCCTCCCCCACTGCCTCGTCATTCCTGCCGCGACGTTTGATCCTGACGGCGCTGGTGGCGGTGGTCGCAGGGTGCCATGGAAAGCCCAAAGAGTCCGAGGGGGGTGGGGCCGGCGGCGCGGGGCAAGGCGTGAGCGGGCGCGTGAGCAGCGGGGTCGCTCCGGTGCTCGTGGCCGACTCCGCGGGGCTTCGGCACTACCTGGAGACCGTGGACACCGTTCGAGGCGCCACGTTCGACGTCACCTGGAATCCCAACACCGTGCGCCTTACGCGCGCCGAGACGACGCACGCGCTCAAGCGTGTGAGCCGGAGCGGGGCGACGTTCACGTTCGACGGCGGCGAGCCCAAGATCCGCGATCTCAAGCCGGGGCAGATCCTGCTCGTCTGGGGCATCGCGCTGCGGAAGGTCACGGCGGTCGAGCCGCGGGGGAACGCGATCGTCGTCCGGACCGACCTCGTTTCGCTACCGGAGGCGATCCAGAACGGACACATCGCCTGGAAGAGCAAAGCCGATCTGAGCCAGGGGATCGTCTCACCCAGCGTCATCCCGCCGGACACGACCCAGAAGCACGCACTGGGCGGACGTCACGCCGGCATCTTCCGCTATGCCGCCTACGTCGTGCGGCAGGGCGACGAAAAGCAGAATGAGAACCAATCCGGCGGCGACCAGCCGGAGGGCGGCGAAGACGAAGCGAAGCTGCCGAACCACACCGAAGGCGAGGCCTTCGGCTACGAGTACGAAGTCGGCTACGCCCGACAGGGCGACCAGCTGACCTTTCAGCTGGAAGCCCGGAAGGGCGGCGACGAGGGACCGTTCAAGGAACCGGAGGACGAGCAGGGCGAGCGCACGCGGTCGCACGGGACGCAGCACGTCGGCGGCAACGGCAACATGACCGGGGAAGAGCACGGCGCCGCGCTCACCGATCAGGAGAAAAAGTTCAAGAAGGAGCACGAGAAGCAGGAGGAGGACAATCGCAACGGGGTGGGGAAGCCGGAGACCCCGGGCGACATCCTGACGCCCAAGGGGCTCTTCGGGATGGCCAATGAGCTGCTCGACATGCGCGTCAAGGTGAGCGGCCACGTCGCCGGTCTCGAGACGAGTGGCGACATGTCGATCGCGGGGGGCACGTTCGGCGGGTGGCGCTCGCGGGTGAGCAACCTCCACGGCGACGCCGACATGGACTGGATCGCCCGCCTGGGCGAGCAGCAGGGTGTGTTCTCGGAAAAGGTGAAGCTGGAGATCCCCTGGAACTACGACATCCCGCTCATCATCGGTGGACTGCCGTTCATGATCGAGGTCGGGGTCAACATCCTGGTGACGCCCGGACTCACCAGCCATCACGCGTCGGCCACGGGGAGCTATCACATCACGTTCGACGGCAGCGCGGGGATCACCGCCACCGCCACCGACGTCCAGACCGAGAGCAACCTCACCGGGAGCGTCGCCAACAAGGCCCGCCAGGTCATGAGTCTCGGCGTCTCGGCCGTGCTGGTCGCGGCGCAGGTGCCACGCATCGGCTTCGGCTTCGGGCTGCTCAACACCTCGGCCGTCG
>DATHMJ010000416.1:0-2335 GCA_035487215.1 Gemmatimonadales bacterium | reverse complement strand
GCCGGTGCCGACCGTGCCGGCGTTGCCGACGATGCAGATTGGCCGGCATCCGGCAGCTCGGTCCTCGCGGATCATCCGCTGGAGCGATGTGACGTCGATTTCGAAGGCCGAGTTGGTGGGAACCAGCCGAAGTCCGTCGCTGCCGAGCCCGAGCAGCTCGACCGCCTTCTGTACCGAGCTATGGGTTTCGGATGACGCATAGATAGTGAACGCTCCGGTCGCGGCTCGGACGCCGTGCTTGCGGACGTCGAAGCCGGCCCGCGCGTTCCTCGCCACCGCGAGACCGACGAGGTTCGCCTCCGAGCCGCCGCTCACGAGCAGTCCGCTCGCTTCGGGCGAGTAGCCGAGCATCTCCTTGCACCAGTCGAGGACCTGGGCCTCGACGTAGTTGGGGACGTGATCGCCGCCGCCCATGTTCGGGTTCATGCCGGCGGCCAACATGTCCGCCATCGCCCCCAGCGGTGTGCCCGTGCCGATTACCCAGCCCCAAAACCTGGGATGGATGTTGCCCATCGGGTGTGGCAGGACGACCTCGCGGAAGTCCGCGTAAGCCTGTTCCGCACCTTCGGGTAGGTGGGGGATCGGTCCCGTGAGTCGAGCCCGCACCGATTGGGGGATGGGGCGCCAGACCGGGCGTTCCCGCACGGTCTGGAGGTAGGAAAGCAGGTCGTCCACCATGCGGTGGCCCAGGGCGCGAAGCTCGTCCCAGTTCTCAGGGTCGAGCGATTCTTCGGTCTGGAGCGTCTCGAGAGAGGTCATGGGGGGGCACTACGCAGGTAAGGGGCGCCGGGTTTTGGGCGGCAGCCATCCGCCAACAGCCTTGGGCTAGCCGCTAATAGCTAGCCAACTCCACCATGGCTCGTTTGAGCCCGTCCACCTGAGGCAGAATCACGTCTTCCAGATCCGGCGCGTAGGCTACGAACGTGTCCTTGGCCGCGAGCCTGCGGACCGGGGCATCGAGCCACTCGAAGGTCTCGTCCGCGATCCGGGCGGCGATCTCGGCACCGTAGCCCCAGGAAATCGCATCCTCATAGGCCACGAGCACCCGATTCGTCTTTCGGACCGACGCATGGACGGCCGGCCAATCGACCGGTGACAGCGAGCGGAGATCGATGACCTCGACCTTGAGACCATGCTCCGCCTCCGCTTCCTTGGCGGCGACGAGCGTACGCTGAACCACGGCGCCGTAGGTCACCACGGTAAGGTCGCTCCCCTCGCGCACGACTTTCGCCTTGCCGAAGGGGATCATGAAGTTGGGTCCTGGGTTCGGGGCCTTGTTGTAGGTCTGGCGGTAGAGGTGCTTGTGCTCGAGAAACAGAACCGGGTCTTCGCAGCGGATGGCCGTGCGAAGGAGTCCGTTCGCGTCGAGCGCCGTCGCCGGACATACGACTCGGAGTCCCGGCACGCCGGTAAACACCGCCGCACCCGTCTGCGAGTGATAGGGCCCGCCACCCTTCAGATACCCCCCGTAGCTCACCCGCACGACCACGGGCGCGGCCCAGGTGTTGTTCGAGCGCCAGCGCATCGTGGCCAGCTCGTCGCGAAGCTGCATGTACGCGGGCCAGATGTAGTCGAAGAATTGGATTTCGACGACGGGCTTGAGCCCTCGATGCGCCAGCCCGATCGCTCGCCCGACGATGTTAGCCTCGGCGAGAGGCGAGTTGTACACCCGATGACCGCCGAACGCCCGCTGCAAGCCCCAGGTGACCTTGAAGACACCACCCTTGCCCTTCACCTGCGGCAGCGAGGCGTCCCGGCTGGCATCGGCCACGTCCTGGCCGAAGACGACGATGCGAGGATCGCGGGCCATCTCGTCCTTGAGACAGGCATTCAGCAGATCGACCATCGTGGTCGGGTCGCCGGTGAAGCGCGGATCGTCTTCCGTGTCGAACTGCTCGGAAGTCGGATCGACCTCCATGGAGTAGACGTGATGGAGGACCGTCTCGGGCTTGGGTTGGGGCGCGGTGAGCGCGATCTCGGTCGCCACCCGCACCTCTTCTTCCACCTGCTGCTTGACTTGCTCCAGCTCCGCGGCGCTGGCGACCCCCTGCGCGATCAAGTACTCGGGGAAGCGACGCAGCGGATCGCGCTGGGCGTCGGCCTCGCGCTCCGCCGCGGGGCGATACTGCACTTCGTCGTCCGACAGGGAGTGGCTGTATGGCCGAATCACGCGCGCGTGGATCAGCGCGGGACCTTTGCGCGCCCGGCAATGCTCGTGGGCACGCGCAAGGGCGTCGTAGGACGCCAGCACGTCGCACCCATCGACCTCCTGGATCAAAAGCCCCGGGAAGCCGGTCACCAGTTTCGAGATGGAGCCGCCCGCGGTGTTCACCTC
>DATHMJ010000415.1:0-8115 GCA_035487215.1 Gemmatimonadales bacterium | reverse complement strand
TCCCGAGCGCCGCTGCCAGCTCTTCGAGCAAGGCGAAGTTCGCCGGATCCTTGAGCCCGCGCCCCCCCGAGACGACGATCGGCGCCTCCGTCACGTCGAGCGCGGCCTTCTCGGCCGCTTTGACGGCCTCCACCCGCACCCGCGCCTCGAACGCAGGGACCGACACCGGCTCGACGCCACCGCTGCGAGCGTCGTCTCGCGGAAGCGCCTCGAACGCGTTCGGGCGAACCGAAACGAGCGCCGGGCTTCCGCGAAGCCGCACGTTCTGGATCGCTCGACCGGCGAAGACCGGGCGGGTGGCGATGA
This sequence comes from Gemmatimonadales bacterium, assembly GCA_035487215.1. Classification (GTDB taxonomy): domain Bacteria; phylum Gemmatimonadota; class Gemmatimonadetes; order Gemmatimonadales; family GWC2-71-9; genus DASQPE01. Next base: position 7,809 of record DATHMJ010000415.1, on the reverse strand, counting down.
CGGAGCCGCCCTCGACGCGAACTCCGGTGACGTCGCTCGCCAGACCGACACCGAGCTTCGCCGCGACCCGCGGCGCGAGATCCCGGCCGGTGGCCGTCGCCGCGAACACGATCACGGCGTGCCCAGCCGCGAGAGAGGCGATCGTCGCCGCGAAACCGTCCGGGTTGTACCGCGCAAAGTCGGGGTGTGCAGCCACGAGCACTCGATCGGCGCCGAACGCCCGGAGCGCCGACGCGTCGGCCGGCGGCTGGGCCGCGAACAGCACCGCGTCCACCGATCCCGAGGTGCCGGCCAGCGCTCGGGCAACCGCGAGGACCTCGTGGGAAACCTTGCGTACCGTGCCGTCGCGAGTCTCCATAATCGCGAGAATCGTCGTGGCCATGTCAGAGCACCTTCGCTTCAGTACGAAGCAAGCGAACCAGCTCGGGGACCGCGTCCGTCCCCTCGCCCACGATGCGGCCGGCCTTTCGCTCGGCGGGATATTCGAGGCCGATGACCTCGAGAGAGCCGGCGCCGAGGGTGACCGGCTTCACCTCCAGCGGCTTCTTCTTGGCGGCCATGATGCCCTTGAGCGACGGCAAACGGGGCGTATTGAGACCCTTGTCGCAGGTGAGCACGGCGGGCAAGCGGCATCCCACCACCTCGACCCCGCCCTCGATCTCGCGCTCCGCCTGGACTCCGCCATCCGCGATCGCGAGATGGGCCACGGACGATACGCAGGGGAGGCCCAGCACCTCCGCCACCATCGGGCCTACCTGGTGGTTGTAGTCGTCCACCGCGAGCTTCCCAAACAAGATCAGGTCGTAGCCCCCGCCCTTCAGCTCGCCGGCTAGGGCGCGGGCGATCTCGAGACCATCCGGCGATCCGGTCGACTGGAGCAGCACCGCGCGATCGATGCCCATCGCGAGCGCCGTACGAAGCGTCTCCTGCGCTGCGTCGGTCCCGAGAGAATAGGCGACGGTCTCACCGGCCCCGGCCTTCTCCTTGAGCGCCAGCGCCTCTTCCACCGCGAACTCGTCGTAGGGGTTGAGGACGAATTTGAGACCGGTCTCGTCGATGCTTTTGCGGTCGGGGCCGATCGTGATCTTGGCGATCGTGTCGGGGACCCGTTTGAGGCACACTGCGATCTTCAACGCCCGCCCTCGCGTGAGTGGTTGGTTCGAAAAGCCGCGGCAAAGCTAGCGCGGGGACTGGCGAGGGGGTAGCGGACGGCGGTGGTAGCGGGCCAACGCAGTGGGGTTGCTTGACGAGCTGGTGATCAATCGGTAACCTGAACATGGATTCAGTTTCATGAACATTTCATCGGAGGGCCGGTCCCCATCGCCCACCCCCCCCGCCAAGCCCGAAGCCGAGCCTCGCTCGATCGGCTGCTCAGCGCCGTCGAGCAGGTCATCGCCGAACGCGGCGTCGCGGATCTGACCGTTCAGGACGTTGCCCGCCGGGCAGGACTCGCCACCGGAACGCTATATACCCGGTTCGAGAGCAAGGACGCGCTGCTCCGCAGCTTCACCGTCGCGTTCTTCGCCCGGGCGCGCCGCACTGCCGATGCGCTGTTCGACGACGCCCGCTGGCGCGGCATGGCGCCTCGGCCCCTGGTGGAGGCTACGGTCAGGGTGCTGATCAAGAGCTACCGCGCCAAGCGGTCGCTTCTGCGCGCGCTCTACCTCTACGTGCGCACCCATCCGGATACCGAGTTCCAAGCCGAGGCGGCCGCGTTCAATAGCCACTTCGTTCGCCGCTTGACCAGCCTCCTCCTTCGGCACCGTGCCGTCATGACGCATCCCGATCCGGAGCGGGCCGTCCTGCTCGGACTCCTGGTAGTCGATGGAGCGGCGAAGGAGACGATTCTCTTCGGTGATCGCCGTCCGGAGGATCTGGTGGTCTCGGACGAGGAGCTGGCCTCGACCCTGACCGCACTCTATTCCGACCTGCTGGGCCTTCCGGAAAGCGCGCGATGACGCGTCCCGAACAACCCTCGGCCGGCACGGTGGTCTCCGCCGACGGGCTTGCCCTGCACTATGAGATCCATGGAGCGGGCGATCCCACGCTCGTGCTGCCGCTCGCCTGCTGGACGCTGCCCGACCTCGCCCAGACGCTTCCCGGGTTCCGCATCGTGGGCTACGACCCGCGGGGTCGCGGACAATCCGCTCCGGTCGCGGCGGATACCGCGATCGGCATCGAGGCGGACGTCGCCGATCTGGAGCGCCTGCGCACGGCCGTTGGCCTCGAGCGGATGGTGCTTGTGGGTTGGTCGTACCTCGGAGGCGTCGTGGCCCGCTACGCGCTCGCGCACCCGGATCGGGTCAGCGCGCTCGTGCTGCTCGGCCCGCTACCGATCCGCCGCATCCCGCACTTCGGCCAGGGGGCGAGGGCAGTGTCGGAACGCATCGACGCCGAGGCGATGGCCGCCGTGGGACGCGACGCGCGAGCGGGCCTGCATACGTCGGATCCCGAGAAGTTCTGCCGCGCCTGGTACCGCGCGCTGGAGCCGGCGTACGCCGCGACGCCGGGGGTGCTCGAGCGCATGCGCGCCGAGCCCTGCCGCTATCCAAACGAGCATCCTGCAACGGTCAACACACTGCTCGGGCGGATCTGGCAGGGGATGGGAGACTGGGACTGGCGAAAGGATTTCGGAGCAGGGACGGTGCCGACGCTGGTGCTGCAGGGGGACGCCGATTTTCAACCTCGCGCGGTGGCCGAGGAATGGGGCGAGCTCCCCAACGCGCGCGTGGTGATCCTGGAGGGAGCGGGACATCTGGCCTGGCTCGATCGTCCCGACGCCGTCCGAAATGCGATCAGGGCGTTTCTCGCCGCCCCATTATCCGTCGGAGGTTGGTGAGCGCGCGCCAGAGGCGCGTGCGGACGGCGGGCTCCCGGATTCCCAATACCGCCGCGATCTCTGCGTAGTCCAGCTCGCTGCCGTACCGCAGGCCGATCACTTCCTGTTCGCGCTCGCCCAGGTGCTCGACCGCCGCGAGCATGCCCTGCACTTCCTCGCGGTGCAACAGGCGCTCTTCCGGCGACGGGGCGTCGGAAACCACGTCCCGAAGCGCCTCGATCGGAACCGCCACCCGGCGCCGAGCCCGGCGCCGCGCGTCCCGCAGCACGTTCTGCGCGATGCGGAACAGCCACGCCTTGGCATTGCCCCGCGCCGGATCGAAGCTCCCCGCCGCCCGCACGACACGCAGGAAGGTCTCGGCCGTCAGCTCCTCCGCTTCGTCCGCCGACGCCGCGTGGTAGCGCAGATAGCGGTAAATCCGAGCGCCGAACTCCGCGTACCATTGCGCGCAGCGCTCGGAGATCTTTACGGAGAGATGGGTCGTGCCGGTCATGCGAAAGCGCTCAACCCAGTGATGGCCTGACCCAGGATCAGCGAATGCATGTCGTGGGTGCCCTCGTAAGTGTAGACCGACTCGAGATTGGCCAGGTGGCGCATCGAGTGATACTCAGCGAGAATGCCGTTGGCGCCCAGCAGACGACGCGCTTCCCGGGCGCAGTCGCAGGCGATGTCAACGTTGTTGCGCTTGGCGAGCGACACCTGCTCCGCCGTCATGGTGCCCGCGTCCTTGAGCCGCCCGAGCTGGAGGGCCAGCAGTTGGGCTTTCGTGATCTCGGTGAGCATGTCGGCGAGCCGGACCTGCTGAATCTGAGTCTGGCCGATCGGCTTTCCGAACATGATGCGTGACTTGGCGTAGCGCACGGCCTCGTCGTAGCACGCCATCGCCGCGCCGACCGCGCCCCAGGCGATCCCGTAGCGGGCCTGGGTCAAGCACATGAGCGGACTCTTAAGACCCCCCGACTGCGGGAGGATCGCGTCCTTGGGGAGCCGCACGTCCTCGAGGTGCAGCTCGCTCGTGTCGGACGCGCGCAGCGACAGCTTGCCCTTCTGGTCTTTGGCGGTGAACCCCTTCGCGTCCGTGGGCACGATGAACCCACGAATCGACTTGGGGTCACCGATATCGCCGGTCTTGGCCCAAATGATCGCGACGGTAGCCAGGGAGCCGTTGGTGATCCACATCTTGGTGCCGTTCAGCACCCACGCATCCCCGATCTCCCGCGCCGTCGTGATCATGCCCGCCGGGTTCGATCCGAAGTCGGGCTCGGTCAGCCCGAAGCAGCCGATTTCCTGACCCCCCGCCAGCAAGGGAAGCCAGCGCTGCTTTTGCTCCGCGGAACCGAACTGGAAGATGGGGTACATCACGAGCCCGCCCTGGACCGACGCGAACGAGCGGATGCCGCTGTCGCCCCGTTCGAGCTCCTGCATGATGAGGCCGTAGGCCACGTTGTTGAGGCCAGCGCAGCCGTACTCTTCCGGCAGGTTCGCGCCGAGGAGGCCCAGCTCCGCCATGCTCGGAATCAGCTCCCGTGGAAACCGGCCGCTGACGTAGCACTCGCCGATGATGGGCATCAGATGCTCGTCCACCCACGCCCGAACGGTATCGCGGACGGCACGCTCCTCTTCGGCGAGCAGCGAATCGGCGTCGTAAAAGTCCACCCCCGTGAAGCGGGAGGTGGAAGCCGTTGTAGCCATCCCACACCTCGGATCGGAGTTGCCGGCTCTCGGAGTTGCCGTCTCTATGATACTCGCGCGACGGCGACGCGGGAGGCTTGCTACTCGCTCGCAGGGCGGCCCAGAAGCTCCGAGCCGTGACGGGCCGCGGAGCCCACACCTCGGCGCGCCGCCGGACCTGTCTCTCGCGCCACCGAGCGACGGGCCGCCGGGAGGACACCCACCTCGCGGGCTTTGCGCCGGAACGTGGGCCCGTGATCGATCTGGCGCCCGGATTCGGCCTGCCACTGATGCACCATCTCATGGAGCATGGTGTGCTCCACCTCGGTCCACGGATGGTCGGCCAGATGCCGGCGGCTCAGGGCGATCTCGATCGGCCGACCAGTGCGGAGATCGACGCTCACTTCGCCCAGCCGAGTGCGCATGCGGCCGGACAGGCGAATGGGGATCTCTCCCAGCGTGCCGCCGAAGTACTCGTGGTTGAGGCGCTGGTGCAGGCTGCGCAAGCGATGCAGCAGCGTGAGATCGCCGGGGCGCGGCCGCTCTGGCGGTCGTTCCCGGACGCGCGGGGCGTACAGCTCCACGGGAAACGCCAGGAACACCCGTTCCGCCCGCCGCCGATCGGCACGACGCGCACGCGGATCGAGGAACCGGACGATGGCGCTGAGCACGCGGTCCGGGGCGAAGACGTATCCCTGGTGGAGCCGGAGGACCAGGCGCTCGCTCAAGCTCACCATCACGGTCCGGTTTCGATGGGTCCGCAGGGCGGCCAGGGGCCGCAGGCCAAGCGCGGACAATCGGCGCGAGAGCACCTCATCCGGTCGGGAGAGCAGAGAGATCGAGGCCATCTACAAGCCACCCGCGGTCGACACGACCGGCTCCGGCGCGGCGCGCCGCGCGAAGCTGAAGCGGTCGGACGCCAGGAAGCGGCCCTGTGACCGTTCCCAGCGGTAATGCTGCACATGCACCACGCTGGCCTCGATCCGTACCACGTTGAATACCGAGGGGCGGCCGAGCCGCGAACGCTTGCTGGGCGTGCCCGACGTGCTGACCGTCATGCTGTCGACCTGACCCGCTCCCTCCTGGTGATCGTGGCCGCACAGCACGACGTCGGCCCCGGTGGCGACCAACCGACGCTGCGCCGACCTCCACCACGCGAGGCCCATCCGCCGGGACAGCGCGCCTGGCAGGATGTTGTGATGAATGACCAGCACTCGCGCCTCATCGGCCGGCGCACGCGCAAAGATCTTCTTCACCCGCGTGGTCTCCGACCGCGGCAGATGCCCCTTGACCGCAACATCGCGCAGGTTCCACGTGAGCGAGCCGAGCGCCACGCCGTAGCTGCTCAGCGCGCCGGCGATGATCGCGCCGGGGATCTCCAGCACCGGGCGCAGGTCCCCGAAGTAGTGCACGTACTTCGCGTACTTCACTCGCGTTCCCCGAATCCCCATCGGGCTGAGCCACCACTCGATGTCGTGATTGCCCGGGATCACGAGCGTCGGGGCGTGCTCACGGAGGCCTTTCACAAACACGAGTGCCCGCTGGAACTCACCGTGGCGTGCCCGCTGCGAAAGGTCTCCCGAGATCACGATCACATTGGCGCCGAGGGTCGGCACGAGGGCCTCGAGCGCCTCGATCTGGGCCAGATCCGCCAGGCCTCCGAAGTGCAGGTCTGACAAATGGGCGATGGAGACGTCGGTCACCAGACGGCGCGGATGCGATACGTCAGCACGGCGCGTCCGCGCCCCGGCACCGCTACTCGGAACCGGGTCACGGTGGAGGAGACCTTCTCAGCCGGAACCGAGCTCGACAGCACCGACCACTCACCTGCGCGTTCCTCCCGTACCTCGATCGTGACGGCGGAATCGGTGGCGTTCGCCAACGTGACCGTGTAGTCGGCCGTCGCGATCGTGCGCCCGGGGGCCGCCTTCGTCGTATCTCGGCGCGTACTGTACGCGGTCTGCACCCGCCGCGCGGTGAGATCGAACGCCGTACCCGCCGCGACCCGGAGATCTTCGCCCGGCGGCGTGTGCCGGACGGTCGCCTCGCCGATGAGCTGAAGCCGGCCGGCGCTATCGGGCTGAAACAGGCGCGCGACGCCGCCGGGAATCGGCCGCTCGCCGAAGTCGGTCTTCCGGGGGCGCTTGAGCGTGTAGGTCACCTCGACTGGGGTATCGGTCTCGTCGCCTTGTTGCGGGATGTAGCCGTAGTACGGAAGCTGACCCCGGACGACGTACGCCCGCTCGAACGGGACCGATGCCGGCTCGAACAGCGCGACCGACGTCGTCGCGCCGGGCTCCAGCGACGATCGGCCGGCGAGCGTGTAGAGGTGGAACTCTCCGACTCGCTCCTCTGTCGCTTCCTCCGCGGCGGCGGCCGCGACCTTGAGCATCCCCGCCCGCGCCGCCATCGGTCGGACCGGCGGCGCCGCCGCCGCCCGGCTCACGGCGCCGGCGAGCAGCTGCAGCTCCGCGTCTTTCACCCGAAGCGTTCGCGACCCGACCACCGCGGATCCGGTGACGCGGGCACTCCCCCGACCGAGCACCGCTTCATAGCTCGCCTCCCAGTCCGCGCCATCGGTGAAGTATCCGACCCGCAGCTCCTTGAGCGCCGCCTCGCTCTTGAGCGTCACCTTCGCCACCGGGTCGAGGACCACCAAATCCTCCGGCAACGACGCTTGGCCGGGCCGCAAGAAGACGATCCTGCCATCGGCCAGTCGGAAGCGCTCCGGGTCCACGCCGACGACCGTGGCCGTGGTGGTGTCCTTGCCGATCCGGAAGACGATGGTGCGACCGAGCGCGCGCCGCATGGCGCTGGCCTCGTCGGTGCCGCCGTCGTAATACACCGAAGTGATGGTCACACCCGAGTCGAGCGCGAACAGCGTGGCCGGGTCGAGCGAGCCCAACGCGAGGCGCTGCTCGGAGGTCCCCTTGGGGACCGGCGTGCTCAGCGTGCGCCGCACCAGCACGCGTCCATCGTTGTAGATGGTAAGTCCGGTCTGTTGCGCCCCGATGACAGCTGGAGCGAAGAGCCACACTGTTGCCGCGGCGAGGGCGACTGCCCGCGCGCCGCGGCGCCTCACCGGCGTGCGTGCGATGGTCATGGCGGCAGAAACTCCATAGCAAGTCGGGTCGTGATGCGCCGGACGATCAGGTACGTCACGGCGACGGCGACCGCCGCGTAGATCCGGCCCGTCGTATCCGGCGGAAGCCGGATGAACAGATAGAGGCCCATGAGCGCCGTGGCGGCGAGCGCCACGCGGCTGGAGAGCCGGCGAGCGCGTCCCTCCCGCTCCCACC
>DATHMJ010000414.1:0-3063 GCA_035487215.1 Gemmatimonadales bacterium | reverse complement strand
GATCCCGCTGGTGACGGTCGGTACCGCGCTTCTTCTGTTCAGCTCGCTGTTCGTCGTGCTCGCGCTCTATGGGGCCCAGAAGGGCAACCGCAAGATGCTCCTGGGCTGGCTGGGCGCGACCATAATGTGCGGGCTCTTCTTCGTCGGGATGCAGGTGTACGAGTTCACCCACTTCGTGCACAAGGGCCTGACGCTGCAGAAGAACCTATTCGGGGCGAGCTTCTTCACGCTGACCGGTTTCCACGGCACCCACGTGACCATCGGCGTCATCTGGCTGATCACGATGTTCGTGCTGGCGCTCCGCAAGCAGCTCCCGCCGGAGAACGCGATCAACCTCGAGATGGCCGCGCTCTACTGGCATTTCGTGGACGTGGTGTGGATCATCATTTTCCCCGTCGTTTACCTGATGCAGTGAGGCCCACGGCATGACTGCACACGCGACCGCCGCCGCGGACGAGCACGAGGAGGGCCACCCGACCCCGGGGACGTACACCAAGGTCGGGCTGGTCCTGTTCATCCTCACCGCCCTCGAGGTAGCGCTCTACGAGATCACCTTCGGCGAGCACGCCGGCGCGCTGGGCGACCTGCGCACCGTGTTCGTGCCGGTGCTGCTGGCGCTCTCGTTCGCCAAGTTCGCGCTGGTGGCGATGTTCTACATGCACTTGAAGCAGGACCACCCGCTCTTCGCCGGCGTGTTCGTGTTCCCGCTCATCATCGCGGCCGTAGTGATCCTCGCGCTCGCGGCGCTGCTCGCCTACCACATGGCGTTCGCCAAGTCCGGAGGGTGATGGTCGCGAGACCCACCGTTCCGTTCGAGCCAAGCTGGTCGCTGCACCCCAGCGTACTGATAGGCACCGGGCTTCTCGGTGCCTTGTACGTTTGGGGGATCGGCCCGCTCCGCCGGCGCTTCAAGCTGGGCCCACCCGTGCCGGCCTGGCGGGTCGTGTGCTTCATGGCGGGCCTCGCCGTCCTGCTCGTCTCGCTCAACGGCCCCATCCACGATCTCAGCGACTACTACCTGTTCTGGGTTCACATGGCGCAGCACCTCTTGCTCACGTTGGTGCTGCCGCCGCTCCTGATCGCGGGAACTCCAGGCTGGCTGCTCAGTCCGCTGCTCCGACATCGGCCGGTGCTCGCTGTCGGCCGGGTGCTGACGCATCCAGTGGTCGCCGCCCTGCTCTTTACGGTCACGCTGGCCGTGTGGCACACCACGCAGGCCTACGATCTCATGATGCGTGACCACGACGTCCACGTGGTCACCCACCTGCTGTTCATGGTCGCCGCGGTGATCATGTGGTGGCCGGTGATGAGTCCGGTGCCCGAGCTGCCGCCCCTCCCCCTGGGCCCGCGGATGCTCTACCTCTTTCTGGTGAGCATCCCGATGCAGCTCGTTGCCGCGATCATCACGCTCTCGGATTCCGTGCTCTACGGCTGGTATGCGATCGCGCCGAGGACCTGGGGGCTCTCGCCGCTGGATGACCAGAAGCTCGGCGGGCTCCTCATGTGGATCCCGGGCAACCTCTACATGTTCTGCGCGATCGGCGTGGTGTTCTTCGTGTGGGCGAAGGAAGAGAGCTAGGGGTCAGCCCGTGGGTGTGGCGAGGTGAGCTCTAGCCGCGGGCGCCGAGGGCCAGGCAGAGCCATCCGGCGAGGAAGCACAGCCCTCCCAGCGGGGTGACCGCACCGAGCCAGCGGGCGCCGGAGAGGGAGAGGGCGTAGAGACTTCCGGAAAACAGCAGGGTGCCGGCCACGAAGAGCCAACCGGCCCACACGACCATGGTGCCCGGCCACCGGTTCGCGGCCCAGGCAACCGCGAGCAGGGCCAGCGCGTGATACATCTGATAGCGGGCACCGGTCTCGAACACGGCCAACAGCTCAGGCGCGAGCCGGGCCCGGAGGGCGTGGGCGCCGAACGCGCCGGCGGCGACGGCCACGAGGGCGGAAACCGATCCGAGCACGAAGAACAGGCGATCCACGGCGCGGTCACTCACTGGGTGCGGTCGGCCGGAACGAGCCACTGTCCTCCGTCCACCACGAAGATCGCGCCGGTGATCCAGTCACCGGCCGGACTCGCGAGAAAGGTGACCATCCGCCCCACGTCCTCGGGCGTGCCCCAGCGGCCCGCGGGAATGGCCTGCCGGGCGTACGCGTCCATCTTGAACAGATCGGGTGTGTCGGCGTTGGGAGGCGTGAAGGCTTTCTTCACGCCCTCGGTCGGGATCGGCCCCGGGGCGACGGCGTTGACCGTGATCCGGTCGGCCGCCCACTCGAGCGCGAGCGTCCGGGTCAGTGCGTCGACCCCCGCTTTCGCGGCAGTGGCGTGGGCCATCAACGGCCAGCCGCGATAGTGGAGCGTCATCGAAACCGACACGATGCGGCCGCCGCCGGCCGCCTTGAGCGCGGGGTATGCCGCCTGGCAGCAGTGGAACGTCCCATACAGATCGGTTTCCACGACCGCGCGCCACGCATTGGCCGAGAGCGTCGCGGACGGCGCATAGAAGTTCCCCGCCGCGTTGTTGACCAGGATGTCCAGCCGGCCCAGCTCCCCCGTCACGCGCTCGATCATCTGCCGGACCGATTCCGGCTCGCGCACATTCGCCGCCACGGCCAACGCGGGTCGACCCAGCTGCCTGAGACTGGCGACGGCGGGCTCCAAGTGCTCGGGCTTTCGACTCGCGATGGCGACGGCGGCACCGGCTTGAGCGAGGCAGGTGGCGATGCCGAATCCAATGCCGGTGCCACCGCCGGTCACGAGCGCCACTCGGCCGGCGAGCAGATCCGCGGCGAAGATCGGACGATCGGTCACCGGGCTCCCTGGTCCCGCGCGCTTCGGGCGAGGAACGCGGCGAGCCGCCGCTGGAACTCCGGACTCAGGAAGGCGTCCGTCTGGGCTTCGCCTTCGGCCTCGAGGGCGCGGGCCAGTCCGGCCAGCTCGTCGGCCCGGCAGAGCCGCTTGATGGAGGCAAGGCTCCCCGGCGCGTTCGCCGCGAGCGCGCCGGCCAGCGCGGGCCGACCCAGCTGCCTGAGACTGGCGACGGCGGGCTCCAAGTGCTCGGGCTTTCG
>DATHMJ010000413.1:0-2674 GCA_035487215.1 Gemmatimonadales bacterium | reverse complement strand
CGCGATCGGAGCCACGGTGCTGATGTACGAGGGCGCACCGGACTGGCCGGAGCGCGACCGCTTTTGGTCGTTGATCGAGCGGTACGGCGTGACGGTGTTCTACACCGCCCCCACCGCCATCCGCGCCTTCATGAAATGGGGCACCGACCATCCCGCTCGCCACGACCTCTCCACGCTGAGGCTCCTCGGCAGTGTGGGCGAGCCGATCAACCCCGAGGCGTGGATTTGGTATCAGCAGCACATCGGCCGCGGGCGCTGCCCGGTGGTGGATACGTGGTGGCAAACCGAGACCGGCGGCATCATGATCACGCCCCTGCCGGGTGTGATCACCACGAAGCCCGGCTCAGCCACCGTACCCTTTCCGGGCATCTCGGCTGAGCTGGTGGACGCCGCCGGCGTGCCGGTGGCGCAGGGCGGCGGGTTCCTGACGCTCACCGAGCCGTGGCCCGGGATGCTCCGCACCATCTACGGCGACGACGAACGCTACCGGGAGACCTACTGGAGCAGATTTCCGGGCCGCTATTTCGCCGGCGACGGGGCCAAGCTCGACGAGCACGGCTACTGGTGGCTCCTGGGCCGAGTGGATGACGTGCTGAACGTGGCCGGGCACCGGATCGGCACCATGGAGGTGGAGAGCGCGTTGGTGGACCATCCATCCGTGGCGGAGGCCGCGGTGGTCGGCAAGGTGCATGAGCTCAAGGGACACGCCCTCGCCGCGTTTGTGACGCTCAAGGAGGGCCACAACCCGACGCCCGCCCTCAAGGACGATCTCAAGGAGCATGTGGTGAAGAAGATCGGGGCGATTGCCCGCCCGGACGACATCCTTTTCTCGGCGGACCTCCCCAAGACGCGCAGCGGAAAGATCATGCGCCGCCTACTCAAGGACATCGCCGAAGGAAGAGCGCTGGGCGATACCACGACACTGGCGGATCCGAACGTGGTGAATCGGTTGAAGGAGATGTACGAAGGGCAGGAGGCGTAGGCGGCCAACGGCTAACGGCCATCGGCTCTAGAGTTGTATCTGCGCTCCCAGCTCGACGACCCGGTTGGGTGGCAACCCGAAGAACGTGGCCGCGGACTGAGCGTTCCGCGTCATGACGATGAACAGCCTCTTCCGCCACCCGGCCATCTTCCGGCTCCCGGTCGCGATCAGTGTCTCCCGTCCCAGATAGAACGTCGTTTGCATCAGGTTGATCGTGAGGCCGAGACCCACCGGCGGCGGCTTGACCAGCCCCTTCACGACCGCCGGGACGTCGGGCGTCTCCATGAACCCATAGTGCGCGATCACCTGGCAGAATCCCTCGCCCAAGCCGATGGAGCGTAAGCGGTCCGCCTCCGCCACCACGGGGATTTCCTTGGTGACGACGGACAGAAGAATCACCCGCTCGTGCAAGACCTGATTGTGCTTGAGATGATGCAGCAAGACCGGGGGGGCGCCGCTCGCATCGGAGGTGAGGAACACGGCCACGCCGGGAACCCGGGGGGGCTTGCGCTTCGCGATGTCGTGAAGGAACAGATCCATCGGCAACGCGTTTTCCCGCATGATGCCCGCGAGGATCACGCGGCCCTGCTTCCACGTCGCCATCAACACGAAGATCAACAACGCCACGACGATCGGGAACCAGCCGCCGTGCGTCACCTTCACCAGGTTGGCCGCGAAGAACGTCGCGTCGACGACCAGGAAGAGCCCGGCGATCGTCCCCGCCTTCCAGAGCGGCCAGCGCCAGCGGGACCGCATCACCTCATAGTAGAGCAGCGTGGTGATGGTCATCGTTCCGGTCACGGCGATGCCGTACGCCGCGGCCAGATTGCTCGATGACCGATACGCCAGCACCAGTCCGATGCACGCCACCGCGAGAGCCTGATTCACTTCGGGGATGTAGATCTGCCCGGCCTCGGTATGCGACGTGTGCTTGATCGTCACGCGGGGACAGTAGCCGAGCTGGACCGCCTGCTGGGTCAGGGAGAACGCGCCCGAGATGAGCGCCTGGGAGGCCACGATGGTCGCCAATGTCGCGACGATGATCATCGGGATGAGCAGCGGCGTGGGCACCAAGGCGTAGAACGGGTTCCGGGCGGCTCCGGGATCGTGCAGAAGCAATGCCCCCTGCCCGAAGTAGTTGATCAGGAGCGCCGGCAGCACGATGCTGAACCACGCCACCCGGATCGGGCGCTTGCCGAAGTGCCCCATGTCGGCATACAACGCCTCGCCGCCGGTAAACACGAGCACCACGGCCCCCAGCACCAGGAAGCCGCGGAGGCCGTCCTCGACGAAAAACTTGACCGCGTACCACGGATTCAGCGCCCGCACCACCGAGGGGTCGAGCATGATGCCCTTGATCCCGAGCAGCGCGATGCTCACGAACCACACCGCCGTGATCGGCCCGAACACGGCCCCCACCCCCGCGGTGCCGCGCTTCTGAAAGAGAAACAGGCCCAGCAGCACGGCCACCGTGAACGGAACGACGAACGGATCGAATGCGGGCGCGACCAGCTTGAGGCCCTCCATCGCGCCGAGCACCGAGATGGCCGGCGTGATGACGCCGTCGCCGTAGAGCAGCGCCGCCCCGAACAGTCCGAGGGGCAGAAGCACCCGGCGAATCCGGAGGCGGCCAGCGGCCCCTTTGAGCCGGACCAGCGCCATGAGGGCCAGGATGCCGCCCTCGCCCCGGTT
>DATHMJ010000412.1:0-3990 GCA_035487215.1 Gemmatimonadales bacterium | reverse complement strand
AGTCCGTTCGATCTGGACGCCGAGAAGACCCTCGCGTTCGCCACCGGGCGCGAGGTGCGGCTCTTTCTCGGCTCGCCGGCCAGGATTCGGGAAAAGCTGGACGAGCTGTACAAGAACGAGGATGTCGTCTCCAAGCTGCTCGAGGGCATCGGCAGCAACTTCGAGGTGAAAGAGGTCACCGAAGAGGAGGAGACGGCCGTCAGCGCCGAGGAAGCGAGCCAACGGCCCATCATCCGACTGGTGGACATGATGCTCGCCGATGCGGTGACGAGCCGGGCCAGCGACATCCACGTGGAGCCTGCCGAGGGCGGCATCGTCATCCGCTATCGAATTGATGGCGTGCTACGCCAGGTGATGAAGATTCCGCGGTCCGCCGGCATCCCCTTAATCTCCCGCGTGAAGATCATGTCGGGGCTCGACATCGCCGACCGGCTGCGCCCGCAGGACGGGCGGTCGCGCATCTCGGTCAACGGCGAGCCGATCGATCTTCGCGTCTCGACGCTTCCCGCGTCTCTCGGCGAGAAGGTCGTGATCCGGATTCTCAGCACCAAGGGCTCCATCCTCACGCTGGATGGCCTCGGCCTGTTCGAAGACGAGGCCGAGATGATCCGCGCGCTCCTCCGGTACAAGGAGGGCATCGTCCTCGTGACGGGGCCGACAGGCTCGGGCAAGACCACCACGCTCTACTCGGCTATCCGGCTGATTCAGGGCGAGGGCGTGAACATCGTCACCGTGGAAGACCCGGTCGAATACCGCCTCGGCGCGAACATCGTACAAGTGCAGGTGCACGACAAAGCGGGCCTCACCTTCGCGTCCGCGCTGCGATCCATCCTGCGCCAGGACCCCGACGTCGTGCTGATCGGCGAGGTCCGCGACCAGGAGACGGCGCAGATCGCGGTGCAGGCGTCGCTCACGGGCCACCTCGTGCTCTCGACGCTGCACACCAACGACGCGCCCAACGCAGTCACCCGTCTGCTCGACATGGGCATGGAGGCGTACAAGATCGGGTCGGCGTTGCGGGGCGTGATCGCGCAGCGGCTGATGCGCCGGCTGTGTCTCGCCTGTCGGGAAGTCAGCACCGAAACGCCGCCCGAGCGGGTAGCACGCCTGCTTCCCGCCGGTGTCACGCTCTACCGCGCGGTCGGCTGCCCGGAATGCGCGATGACCGGATACAAGGGCCGCTTCAGTATCGTCGAGGTGCTGGTCATGACCCCCGAGCTCGAGCGCCTGATCGGCTCGGGTGGCACGGCCGATCGGATCGCCGAGCTGGGTCGGCGCAACGGCATGCGGGCGCTCTGGGAAAGCGGGCTGCGGCACGTCGTGAATGGCGGCACGAGCATCGACGAGCTGCTTCGCGTCACCGACGTGCCCGTCGCACCGGAGGGCGCGGCACCGGCGCCGACCCAACGGCCGGGCCGCTCCTCCCGGGGAATGCAGGCGCCCCCGCCCGCACCCCAGGCGGCGCCCCCGCCGCCGTCCCCGCACGTCGCCGATCTCGCCATGGACCTGGAGCTGTTGGAAGAGGGCCCACCGGCCGGTGCCGCGGCCGGCGAGCGGGGCATCTGCGTCCTGTTGGTGGACGACGAAGACGACCTTCGCCGGGTCATGCGCGATCTGCTGGAGCGTGAAGGCTTCACGGTCAAGGAAGCGCGCGATGGCGTGCAGGCGCTCGACGAGGTCGATCGGCACGCCCCCGACATCATCGTCCTCGACCTCAATCTCCCCGGGCTCGACGGCTACGGGGTGCTCTCGCACATCCGCTCGCGGCCGGCCACGCGCGACATTCCGGTCGTGGTCCTCACCGCCAAGGGCGACGAAGAGAACGAAGTGAAGGTCTTCGAGCTGGGCGCCGACGACTTCCTCAGTAAGCCGTTCCGCGCCCGCGCGCTTGCCGCGCGGCTCGAGGCGGTGCTCGGCCGCCGAGGGCGGTGAAGCCGCCGCCGGAGCCCGCGGCGGGGCTCGATCTAATCAAGCCAGCGGTTCGCGAACAGCCTCCGTACTCGCTCAAGGCGTACTCCGCCGCGCGCAAGCTCAATCAGAACGAGAGCCCGTACGACCTCCCCGCGGCCCTCAAGCGCGAGATCGCCGATCGGCTGACCGCGGTGCCGTGGAACCGGTACCCCGAGTTTACGCCGGGCCCGCTGCTCGACCTGCTCGCGGCCCGGTACGACTGGCCGTCGGACGGGATCCTCGTCGGTAACGGCTCGAACGAGTTGATCCAGGCGTCGCTCGCGGTGACGCTGGAGGGCGGCGATCGCGTCGTGGCGCCGTCTCCAACGTTCTCGCTGTACCGGCTGCTTACGAACGTGTTCGGCGGCCGCTACGTGCCGGTGGCGCTCGGCCCCGACTTCCGTTACCAAATCGATTCGCTGATCGAGGTAGCGGCCCGCGAGCGCGCCCGGGTCGTCGTGCTCAACTCCCCCAACAATCCCACGGGGAGCGCCCTGCCCCCGGATGCGGTCGAACGCGTTCTCGCAGCCACCGACGCTCTGGTGGTGTGTGACGAGGCCTACCAGGAGTTCGGGGGGCCGTCCGCGGTCGGGTTGCTGGGAGCCTCGCCCCGCGTCGTGGTCCTCCGCACGCTCTCCAAAGCGTTCGGGCTCGCCGGGCTGCGGCTCGGCTTCGCGCTGGCGCATCCCGCGGTGGCCCGGGAGATCGCCAAGGCCAAGCTTCCGTACAATGTGAACGCTCTGTCACTCACGGCGGCGACGACGCTGCTGGCGCACCCGGAAACCGCGGCTCATGTCGCGGAGATCGTGGCCACGCGCGACCGAGGCTTTGCCCGTCTCCGGGGCATCCCGGCGCTCAACGTCTATCCGTCGGCGGCGAACTTCATCCTGGTCCGCTGCCTCACCCTGCCGGCGCGAGAAGTGTTCCGGCGGTTGCTCCACGACCACGGCATCCTCGTGCGCGACGTGTCGGCGGCGCCCGAGCTGGCGGAGTGCCTCCGAATCTCGGTCGGGACGCCGGAAGACATGGACGCGGTGGTCGATGCGTTGGGGGAGATTCTGGGACGGGCGTGAGTCGGTCGCGGGTTTACTGTTCGGTGTTCACCGTTGACGGTGTCGACCATGGCGCGGATCGGCGAAGTACATCGCAAGACGAAGGAGACCGACCTCCGGGTCCGGGTGGCGCTCGACGGCCGAGGCGAGGCGACCGTCCGCACCGGCATCGGCTTCTTCGATCACATGCTGGAGGCACTCGCCCGGCATGCGCTGCTCGACCTCACCGTCGAGGCGAGCGGCGACCTGCACGTCGATGGCCACCACACGGTCGAGGACACCGGAATCGCGCTCGGCCAGGCGATCGCCAAGGCCCTGGGGGACCGCGCGGGCATTCGACGGTACGCCGATGCGCTGGTGCCGCTCGACGACGCCCTCGTCCGTGCGGTGATCGATGTATCCGGGCGCCCCTATCTCGCCTATCAGATCGACATCCCCAAGTGGCAGATGTTGGGCGACTTCGACGTCTTTCTCACGCCGGAGTTCTTCCGCGCGCTGATCCAGAATGCCGGGCTCACGGTGCATCTCGATCTCGTGCGTGGGGACAATCCGCACCACATCGTCGAGGCCGCGTTCAAGGCCTTCGCGCGTGTGCTGGATGACGCCACCCGCCTCGATCCGCGGGTCTCTGGTGTCCCGTCGACCAAAGGAGTGCTGTGATCGCGGTGGTGGATTACGGTGTGAACAACCTCGGCAGCGTCGTGCGGGCACTGGCGGCGGCCGGCTACGAAGCAACCCTGACCGACGATCCGAGCGCCGTCCGCGGAGCCGACCGCATACTCGTGCCCGGGGTCGGGCATTTCGGCCAAGCCGTCGCCAATCTCACCCGCACGGGTCTTGGGGACGCGGTACGCGAGGCGGCACGCGCGGGCCACCCCGTCATGGGCATCTGTCTCGGTCTGCAGTTGTTCCTCGAGGAGAGCGAAGAAGCTCCGGGGATTCGGGGCCTGGGTCTCCTGCCGGGGCGGGTGCGGCGGTTTGCCGTGGA
>DATHMJ010000411.1:0-4184 GCA_035487215.1 Gemmatimonadales bacterium | reverse complement strand
ACGATGGTATCGGGCCAGTTGCGGCCGACCATGTCCATGTTGATGTCGGCCACGATGTCCTTGATGGGCACCGCCGGATGCTCCGAGAAGTACCGGCTGCCCCAGAGGCCCTTTTCCTCGCCGCTCACCGTGAGGAAGATGAGCGACCGCTTCGGGCGCGCGTCCGGGCGGCTGAACGCCTCCGCCAGCTCGATCACGGCCGTCGTACCCGATGCGTCGTCGTCCGCCCCGTTGTTGATGCTGTCTGCCAGGCCCGGCGAGATGCCGATGTGATCCATGTGAGCGGAGAAGACGACGTACTCGTTCTTGAGCGTGGGATCGGACCCCGGGAGAATCCCGACGGTGTTGGGCGCGGTCTGCTTGGAGGTGATGACCTCTTTCACGTCGACGGCCGCGTTGAGCGTGAGCAGGTCGCGGAGAACGGGTCGGTTCGAGGCGCGGACCGCGGCCGGCCGGACGCCCGCGACGGAGAGGGCCGACGCCATGACGTCCTCACGCACCTCGACGACGAGGGGCCGCGGAACGCCCAGGTTGATCGCCGTCCGATCGCGCGTCTGGGAGACCAATCGTCCGGCAAACGCCAGCGAGTCGGCGTCGGACAGCAGGATCACCGCTTTGGCGCCGCCCAGATAGATCGCGCGGAGTGCCTGGTCGGCCGTGGGCCGACCCCGGTCCATGAGGAACAACACCACTCGACCCGCGACTCCGGCCGCCGCCGCACGGTCCGCGGTCATGGCGCCGCCCACGAGCAACACGTTGCCGGTCACCGGGCCGTCGGGTACCGTCCCCTGGACGTACCGGGCCGAGGTCGCGAACGACGCGCGGCCTTCGGCCTTTCCGCACTCGAGCACGACGATCGACTTGTCGGCATCGATGTGCCGCCGCGTAATCGGGTAGCGCTGGAACCACGTGCCGTCCTCGCCACCGGGGACCAAACCGAACGACTTGAATCGGTCCGCCACGTACTGCGCCGTGAGATCGAGCCCTCGGCTCGGCGTGTCACGCCCGAGCATCGAATCGTCGGCGATGACCTTGATGTGGCGCAGCACGTCCTGCTCGGTGATGCTCTCCGCCGCCGCGCTCAGGGGCTTGGGGGCCTGGGCGGTGATCGGTACGACGGAAAGCAGGGAGAGGGAAAGGACCAGGGCGGAGACAGCGGCAGCCGGTGGCATGGCGATCCGGTGAATAGGGATGGGAGGCGCTACGGCGACTCCCGATGCTCGGTTTCAGAGCGGCGAGGCTCCGCCGCCTTCATCAAGGGGCGTCGCTCGCGGAACGGGGGAGCTTCCGTTTGCGGGGTCTCCCGATGCGCGCGGGTGAGCCAGGGAGCCCGCCCGTCCGCGTCCTCGAAGACGTAGCGCGGCTCGAGCCGGGCGGGTCGGCCAGGCACCACAGCGCGCGCACCGTACGCCTGGTAGGGATAGTAGTAGGGATCGTCGTAGATCACGATGCGGTACCGTGCGCAGGGCGCCCCATAGGGATCCCAGCCGGAGTACGCGGCGTACGTGTGACAGTCGTAGCAGACGAACCGAGGATACTCGAAGTGCTTCTCGACGTAGTACGGGGTGACGTCGTAGTCGTAGCGCCCACCGGGAGCGATCTGTTCGGCCAGATTGGTCAGCGCCACGTACGGGTCGCCATGGATTCGGCCGTTGGCGATCTCCCGATAGTCCCACTGGTCGCGCCGCACCAGGGTCGAGTAGTCGAACGGCTCGGTCGACGCCACCGCGAACAGGTAGCCGACGCCGGGATAGTCGTCCACCTGGAACGCCGCCGCCTTCTCGTTCAACTCGACCACATGGCCGCCGCGCACCCAGGTGTCTTCCCACGGCTCGCGCGGGAACAGCACTCTGAGATCGCCGTCCGTATCGATGCGGAACACAGTCAGGTAGGTGTCGACCCGGGTGCTGACGAAGACCCGCGCGCCGTCCCCACGACGGTAGGGGGCCTCGTGGTCGGTCCACACGCTGACCCGCGCGTCGCCGCCGACATGGCCCGGGTTGACGGGTGGCGTCGGGAATGGCGAAGGCAGGAGCCCGAGCGCGAGCGCCCAGCTGGCGAGCATCGAATCTCCGGGGAAACAGGGAACAGTCGCGCTCGATCGAGCAGGAGGCATGCCAGGTGCAGGTCGTGACAACACACGGAGGTAGCCCGTTCGGCTCGTCCCTCGCGGGAGACACCGGAGCGGCGCGTTGACTCCCCCCGGACGCGCCAGTACGTTGCCCGCGCGATGAACCGTGTCGAGTCCTCCGCGGGGCGTCCCCGCCTGGATCTGTTGGATCCAATGGAGGTGGCACGCCTCGGCGGGCTGGAGCTGGTGGCCGAAGGCGTTGTAGAAGGGTTCCTGGCGGGGCTGCATCGTTCGCCCCGCCGGGGCTTTTCTGTCGAGTTCGCCGAGCACCGGATGTACCAGCCCGGTGACGATCTGCGCTACGTGGACTGGAAAATCCTCGGCCGGAACGACCGCCTCTACCTGAAGCAGTACGAGGAGGAGACCAACCTCCGCGCGGTCGTGGTGGCCGACGTGAGCCGCTCCATGGCGTGGACTGGTGACCCCGACGCCCGCCTCCCCAAGCTCGCCTACGCGCAGCGTCTGATCGCCGCGCTGACCCTGGTACTCCAACGCCAGCGTGACGCCACCGGTCTCATCGCTTTCGACGACGCAGTGCGAGCGACCCTCCCACCCCGCGCCCGCCTCACACACTGGCGTCGCCTGCTCGATGTCCTCGGCGCACTGGAGGCTGGCCAGGGGACCGCGGCAGAACCGGCCCTGCGGCGGGTGATCGACCAGCTCCGCCGGCGCGGTCTCGTGGTTTTCGTGTCCGATCTTCTCTTCGATCGCCCGCTCGCGCTCAAAGCGCTCCGATTTCTGCACCATCGCGGCCATCAGGTCGTGGTCCTGCACGTGATGGACCCGGGAGAGGTGTCCCTGCAGGGCCCGGCGGAGGCGCGCTTCGAGGATCCCGAGACGCGCGCGGCCGTGGTGCTCCGTCCCAAGGATTGGGCCGGCGTTTACCGGGAGACGGTGGAGGGCGTGATCGCGGCTTGGCGGCTCGAATGCCGGCGGCATGGGATCGCCTACCATGCCGTGCTGACCGACACACCGTTCGGGACGGTGCTCCGGCACGTCGCCGCCTCGCGCCCGGCATGATCGGTTTCCTCCATCCGTGGCTCTTGGCGGGTCTCGCCGCGGCAGGGATCCCGATCGTCCTCCATTTGCTCGAGCGGCAACAGCCGCCGACGGTCATCTTTCCCGCGGTCCGCTACCTCATCGCCGCGACCGAGGCCCATCAGCGCCGTCTCAAGCTCCAAAACTGGCTTCTCCTCCTCCTCCGCACCCTCCTCATCGTCCTCTTGGTGCTTGCCGCCGCGGGCCCCACCGCGCGTTTCGGCGGAGTTGCCGGCCATGCGCCGAGCGCGCTGGTGCTGATCCTGGACAACAGCGCGAGCAGTGGCGCCGTAGTAAATGGCACGCCCCGCCTCGCCGCACTACAGGGAGCCGCCCGCGCGGTGCTCGCGCGCGCGACACCCGATGACGGGCTCTGGCTGATCACCGCCGACGGTGTGCCTCGCCGAGGCGATCCGACGGCGCTGCGAGCCATGATCGACGGCCTCACGCCGTCGCCTCGCCGGCTGGACCTGGGCCAGGCGGTCTCCACGGCGGGCGAGGTGCTCGCCCCCGACGCGCGTCCGGGCGAGATCGTCCTCGCCAGCGACCTCCAGGCCAGCGCGGTCACGCCGGCCGACCCCGGGGCACCGGTTCTGGTGGTGCGTCCGCCTGACCCGGCGCCGCGGAACGTGGGCATCGCGGATCTCGCGACCGGTCCGCAGCCGTGGTCGTTCGACGGGGGACGGGTTGTCGTGACGCTCGTCGGGGACTCCGGACCGCCGATTCCGATCAGCGTTCGCCTGGGCGAGCGGCCCGGCCGACAGGCGTTGGGACTGGCTGGAGGCGCGACAACGGTAGCGCTGGGCGGCGCGCCGGGCGGATGGTGGCCGGTCACCGCAGAGCTGGACGCCGATGAGCTCAAAGCCGACGACCGTCGTGTCGGCGCGGTTCGGATCGCGCCGGTCGCGCGCGCGCGATGGGATCCCGCGGAGCGATACGTCGCGGCCGCGGCCGACGTGCTGGAGGCGAACCGGCGCCTGAGCCGCGGCGACGAGGTCACGGTCGGGCGACTCGG
>DATHMJ010000410.1:0-2277 GCA_035487215.1 Gemmatimonadales bacterium | reverse complement strand
CGTGCTGATCCGGCGCGTGCGGCTCACGAACCTCGCCGACCGGCCGCGCGAGATCCGCTGCTTCTTCCATCACGACTTTCGCATCCTCGGCAACGAAGTCGGCGACACGGCGTTCTACTCGCCCGAGGTCGAGGCGCTGCTCCACTATAAGGAAGACCGGTACTTCCTTATGAACTGCAAGGTCAACGACACGGTCGGCGTCCAGCACTATGCCTGTGGCACCAAGGAGGTCGGCGGCGCGGAGGGGACGTGGCGCGACGCGGAAGACGGCGTGCTCAGCGGCAATCCTGTGGCGCAAGGGGCGGTGGATTCGACGCTCGGCGTGTCTCTGATGGTGGCGGCGCACGCGACCGGCGAGTTCTGCTACTGGATGGCCGCGGCCCGAGATTTCCGGGAAGTCTCCATCATCAACGACGTCGTCCGCGACAAGACGCCGGAGGAGTTGCTGCGGCGCACCGGCAACTATTGGAGGCTCTGGGTCTGTAAGGATCGGCGGAGCACCGCTGACCTTCCCGACGCCGTGGTGGAGCGCTACAAGCAGAGCCTCCTGATCATCCACAGCCAGATCGATCACGGGGGCGCGATCATCGCCGCCAATGACACCGACATCAGCGAGCTGGCGCGCGACACCTATTCGTACATGTGGCCTCGCGACGGTGCGCTGGTGTCCAGCGCCCTCATGCACGCTGGTCACGCCGGCGCGCCGGAACGGTTTCTCGCCTTCTGCTCCCGGGTGATCTCGCCGAACGGCTTCCTTCGCCACAAGTACAACCCCGACGGCAGTCTCGCCTCGACCTGGCACGGCTACGTGCGCGACGGGAAGTCCGTCCTTCCCATCCAGGAGGACGAAACCGCCCTCGTGATCTGGGCGCTGGGCGAATACTTCGAGCTGTATCAACGGATCGAGGAGACGGCGCCCTTCTATAGGGGCCTGGTCACTCGGCCCGCCGACTTTCTCCTGAGCTACGTCGACCAGCGCACCGGCTTGCCGCTGCCGTCGTACGACCTCTGGGAGGAGCGGTGGGGCGTGCATGCGTTCACCGTGGCGGCGGTGATCGCCGGGCTGCAAGCGGCGGCCAACCTCTCCACCGCCTTCGGGGAGGCGGAGCGCGCGGCCCGCTACAGCGCCGGGGCGGATCGGATGTTGGGCGGCGCGCGTGCGGTGCTCTGGAACGAGCGCGAGCAGCGGTTCGCCCGTATGGCGACGCCCGGGCCGAGCGGATACAGCCTCGACATGACGATCGACTCGAGCCTGTTCGGCTTGGTCCTGCTGGGGGCGCTGCCGGCCGACGACCCCCAAGCCGCCAGTACGCTGCAACAGGTCGGCGACCGTTTGTGGGTCCAGACGGAGGTCGGCGGACTGGCTCGCTACCAGAACGACTACTACCACCAGGTGGAGCGCAAGGACACCGGCCGCGTCCCCGGCAATCCCTGGTTCGTCTGCACGATGTGGCTCGCGCGGTATCATCTGCTGCGCGCCAAGACCGTGGACGATCTCGGGCCGGGCCTGAAGTTGCTCGAGTGGGCCGCCAAGCGGGCGCTCCCGTCGGGAACGATGGCGGAGCAGCTGGACCCGTACAGCGGCCAGCCACTCTCGGTCTCGCCGCTCACCTGGAGCCACGCGGAATACGTGCGGACGGTCCGGGAATACACCGACCGGCACGCCCGCGCGAATACCTGCCCGGAATGCGGTCAACCGATGCGGAGCGTCGAGCGACGGACCGGCCAGTTCGCGGTGACTCCCGCATGACCGAACGGATTGTCGTCGCCGACGCCCCGGAGCTCGTCCGGCAAGCCGCCGAGTGGCTCATCACGGAGCTGACCCGAGCGATCGCCGAGCGGGGCGCCTGCGCGGTGGCGCTGGCGGGCGGGCGGACACCGCAGCCGGTGTATCGGGCGCTGGCGGCCGCGGGCGACGTTGATTGGAATCGGGTCGATGTCTTTTTTGGCGACGAGCGCGCCGTGCCCCCGGATCATCCGGAGAGCAACTTCCGCATGGTACAGGAAGCCCTTCTGGCCCACGTCCCAATTCCCGCCAAGCGCGTCCACCGGATGGAGGCGGAGCGTACCGACCGCGACGCCGCCGCGCGAGACTACGAGCGTGCCCTTCCGGCCCGGCTCGACGTGGTGCTGCTCGGGATGGGGCCGGACGGCCATACCGCCTCGCTGTTCCCCCGGTCGCCGGCCCTGGCCGAGCGGCGCCTGGTGGTGCCCGTCGTCGCTCCCAAACCCCCGCCCGAGCGGCTCACGATCACGCCGATCGTGATCCAGGCGGCG
>DATHMJ010000409.1:0-4151 GCA_035487215.1 Gemmatimonadales bacterium | reverse complement strand
CACCATATGAACCTGCACCTCGACCCCGCGAGCCCGCTCCCCCTCTACCACCAGCTCGCCGAAGCCCTCCGCTACCGCATCGCCACCGGCGCCCTCCCGCCCGGCACGGTGCTGCCCTCGCTCCGCGACGCCGCGCGCCAGTGGGACGTGAACCTCCACACCGTCCGCCACGCCTACGCCACCCTCGGCGAGCTGGGTCTCGTCCGGACCGAAGTCCCCCGCGGCACCGTCGTGCTCGACGGCAACCGCCGGGCGGGCGGCGCGGCCGAGCGATTCCTCTCGCGCATGCTGCACGAGGCGCGCGAGCGGTTCGGCCTGTCGCTCGACGAAGTCCGGCAACGGCTCACACTGTTGGACCAGGACCCGGGTGGGGCGGGGGAGACCGTGCACGTGATCGAGTGCAGCGAGAGCCAGGCGGCCGACCTCGCCGCCCAGTTGCGCGGCCGCTGGAACGTCGAGGCCCGCGGCTGGAGTCTCGAGCGTCCGGGCGAGCCGCCGCCAGGTCCGCTTGTCGCCACCTACTTCCATTACAACGACGTCCGCACTCGCTGGCCCGAGCGATTCGCCTCGATCCGGTTCGTCGCCATCCATCCGGATCCGGCGCTCGCGGCTCGCGTCGGCCAGCTCCGGCGCGGAGGGCGCGGCCGGGCGACGGTGTTCGTCTGCGAGCGCGAGCCGGCCATGGCCGAGAACATCGCGGCGGATGTGCGCGCCGTGCTGGCGTCCGACCGCTACCTGGTGAAGGCGCGCGTCGAGTCGTCGCCTGGCGCCACCTTGGCGACGGCCCCCAAGGCGACGCCGGTGCTCTTCGCGCCCCGGGTGTGGGCCGCCCTCACGCCCTCCGACCGCGCCGATCCGCGCGCCATGGAAATCCGCTACCGCATCGATCCCAAGGACCTCGCGGCCCTGGGCGAGCAGCTCGGCTGGAGTCCGATGGCGGCGCGCCTGACCGGCCCCGACCTGTCCCGACGCACGGTGATCGCATGAGCCCGTCACCGTTGCGCCGCCGACCGCTGGTGGGCCTGGCGCCCGTTGGGATCGCGGTGCTGATCGCCGCGGCCGCGGCGCCCTTGCCCAATGGGTCCGGTCCCTTCGACCAGGCCCAAGCCGCGTTCATGAGCCACGATTTCGCCGGCGCGGAGTCCGCCTACCGGGTGGTGCTGACGGACGACACGGTCGAGGCCCACAAGCGGGAAGCCGCCGTCACCCTGGCCGCCATCGCCTGGCGCGTGCGACAGGACACCGCCACCGCCGCCAAGATCCTCGCCGACGCGGCCGGCACCAAGTGGGGTGGCTTCGCCGCTCGGCTCGAGCGCTCCCGCATGCTGCGCGAGGTGGGCGACTACGCCGGTGCCCGCACCGCAGCTTCCGACGCAACGAACTTTGCCAGCACGCCGGCGGAGCGGGACGACGCCACCGTGGCCTGGGCCCATGCGGCGATCGCGCCCGCGCTCGGCGACCGCCTGCATGGCACCAAGGCCGCCACCGATCCCGCAATCCTGCACGAGGCCGTCGCCCGGCTCGACTCGCTGGTGCGCCGCGCACCGGGCCGCCTCGACCCCGCCCGGTTGCTGGTCCTGGGCGCGGCACTCGCCGGCGACCATACCGCGCTGGCCCGCGGCTGGCGCTCCTACTACCTGGTCGGCACCGGCGACACGTTGCGCGGGCCGCTCGCCTCCGCGCGCCGAGCGCTTCACGCACGCGCCGGCTCCCTCATGCGCGCCCTGGCCGAGTCGCGCCTCTTCGACGCGGCGGCCGCGGTCGCGCTCGAGCCCCCCGGCGCGACCACAAGGGCGCCACACGACGCCGCGCCACACGACTCCGCGTCACACCAGCCCGCGCGATACGATGCCGTGCTCCGCGAGCCGGAATCCCGCGAAATCGTCGCCTATGCGGCGTACACCGACACCGTCACCCGCCTCACCAACGAGTACTATCGCAAGACCGCGCTCGGCCAGGGCGACACGCTCGTCTGGAGAGCGGGCCTCGACTCCGCGGGCCAGGCGCTGTGGCCCGCGCTGCGTTGGAGCGGGGCGGTCCCCGAGTTCACCCGCGACCGGCTCGAGGCCGAGCTGGATCGGCGGTTCGGAGCGGTGGTGAACTTCGGCGAGACGGCGGGCTACCAGGACCTCCACATGGGGCACCGGGTCGTGGACGAGCATCGCGCCGTTCGTCAGTACGGGCGCGTCGCGTCCGTGCGATTCGTGGCGCTCGACGGCATGGTCTCCAACGGATTCCAGAGCTGGGCCTGGGACGGACGGGCGGAACACGGCGGATGGGGCAATCAGTCGACGATTGTGCAGATCCGAACCGGATACGCTGAATCTCCGCTGCACGCGTGGCGAGATCTGACCGACACCGCCCGAGTGCGCAAAGCCGCGGAGCGGATCGCGGAGGACAGCGTCGCCGACATGGAGCTGGGACGCCGCAAGCCGATCGGTTATTTCCCCAGCGTCGAGGAGCGGCTGGAGCGCGACGGTCGGCACCAGCTGCTCGACTCCCTGATTCGGAAGGGAATCAAGGGCGCCGAGCTGGAGGCGGCGTTCGAGCGTGGCATCGGTGACGCGGTGGTGGAATTCTCCATCTTTGCCCACGAGGGCCGGCACGCCATCGACGACGGCCTCGGCGCCGGCAAGATGAAAGCGTCCGAGCTGGAGTATCGCGCCAAGCTGTCGCAGGTCGCGTTCGCCCCGCTGCCGCGGCTCGCGTTCGACGGAATCATGAGCCCCAACGTTGGCGACGAGACGCCGCACGGCGTCGCGAATCGGTGGATGCTGGAGGGCATCGAGCAGTGGATGCGGAAGCACGCGGCGGAGCTGCCGGTGGATCCGTCCGCGCCGTTGCTGCCGCAGCTCCCGCGGCTCAGCGACGCATCGCTCCGAGCGGCCGCGGCGTCGCTCGATCCGCTCGCGCCCAGAGGGGGAAGGAAAAGGTCCGCTTAAAGACCGCTTAGTGGAGGAACACGGCCTTGGGCAGCAGCATGCTCACGACCTTGTTGCTGTCCACTAGCTCGCTGATGTGAAGATCCGCGGCCACGCTCGCGAGCATGTAGGCATCGTCCCGCGCAAGGTGCTTGTCGCTTACCAGAAAACCGATCATCTCGCGCACGGCCATCTTGGTCGCTTCGTTCAGATCGGCGTTGATCCCCATCGTCATGTAGTAGTCCGGTGTCTCCGCGCGGGGCCACAGCAGGTGCATGTCTTTCCGCAGAACCAGCTGGAACGTGCCCACCAGCGACGTCTCCATCGCCGTGACGTCCACCTCGCCGTCGCCCTGTCCGGCATGACCGTCTCCGGCCCAGAAGAGCGCTCCCGGGGCGTTCACCGGGATGTAGAGCGTCGTCCCCGCGACGAGATACTTGTTGTCCAGATTGCCCGCGTGCATCCAGGGCGGCGCGCTGCTGATCCGGCCGACCGCGTCTGGGGGTGCGTCGCCCACACTGCCGAAGAACGGATGCAAGGGGACGTCGATCCCCGGTGCGAAGTGCGCCACCATCCGCTCGGCGTCGAGCGGGATGATCTTCATCCGATAGTAGGGGTACTCGTCCGGGAGAAAGCCGCGGCCCGGTCCGAAGGCATTGTACGCGTACGGAATCGCCAACCGGATCGCCTGGATGTGCACCTCGAGCACGTCGCCCGGCTCGGCGCCTTCCACGTAGACGGGCCCGGTGAGGATGTGGCCGCCGGGTCCCTTGTCCTTCACTTGATCGAAGATGTCGCGCAAGGATTGCTCGACGTCGCGCGGCGCCACGCCGGCCTCTTCGAGTCGCTTGGGGGTGGAGGTGATCAGCGTGCGGATCTCGACCGTGTCGCCGGAGCGGATCCGCAGCACCGGCTGGGCAGCCGCGGCATAGTAGCCCCAGGTGACGGTCTTGGGCGTGGGCTCGAGCCGGTAGGTCTTGGCGGGCGGCGTGCTCGCGCCGCTTGGGGACTGCGCGTGTGCCGGCGGGCAACCCAGTGCCAGTCCCAGTGCCTGTCCCAATGCCAGTCCGAGTGCCAGCCTGGGTGCCAGTCCGAGCGCGACGATCCACCGACCTGGACGCATGATGGTTGCTCTCCGACGGCCTGCGATGCGCGCCTAGCGCGCGAGTAACGCCTAGCGCGCGAGTAACGCCTAGCGCGCGAGTAACGCCTAGCGCGCGAGTAACGCCT
>DATHMJ010000408.1:0-3478 GCA_035487215.1 Gemmatimonadales bacterium | reverse complement strand
CAACTGTCCACGTGATGCGGCTCACTTGTGTCCCGCGGGGGAAATGCGCGGCAAAATCGGCGCGAAATGCGGGCGCGTGGTGTTCGAGGTAGCGATCGAGGTCGCTCGCGTTCGCCGCGTGGTATGAGGTGCGATGCGTCGTCGGTCCCGCGCGCTCGAAGCGAATCCGGCGAAAGCACCCGGTCGCGTGGATCTCCGGGATGTGTTTGCCGGTCATGTAGCGGACGAAATCGTCGAGCAGGTCCCGCTCGACCTCTACGGTCACTTCGTACACCACATCGCTCAAAAGGCCGGCTCCGCCTGATGGACGGTCTCATCCAACAGCATGGCCCGCACTTCGGAGCCCGCGGGCGTTTCGAGCTGGCCCTCGGGCAACACGAGCAAGGCGTTGGCCAGAGCCATCGACGTGAGGATGCCCGAGCCTTGGGGTCCCGTCAGCCGCGCCTCGGTCCCGGCCGCGGTCTCGCTGACGATCGCTCGAAGGAAATGCTGGAGCCTCGGCTTCACGCTGATGGTTTCGGCCACTCGGACCGGGATCGTCCGCCGGAACGGGAGGGTGTGGCCGCTCATGGCGCGGATGGCCGGTCGGGCGAACAGCTCGAAGGTCACCATCGTGCTGACCGGGTTCCCCGGCAGCCCGATCCACGGAATCCCATGGAGCAGCCCGAACCCGACCGGCGCTCCCGGCCGCATTCGCAGTCGCCAGAACCGCTGCTCGACCCCCATCTCACCGAGCACCGTCCTCAGGTAGTCGTGCTCGCCGACGCTGATCCCGGCAGTGGTCACGAGCAGATCGGATTCGAGCGCGCGCACGAGATGCGACCGGAGGCTGTCGGGCGTGTCGCTGGCGATGCCCAGGCTCACCGGCTCGCCACCCGCGCGGCGAACGAGGGCGGCGATCGTATGGGTGTTGCTGCTGCCGGTTCGATGGCCGCTCAGAATGGCCTCGGGCTGGTCGACGTCCACGATCTCGTCGCCACTGGCGAGGATCGCGACCCGGGGCCGCCGGTGCACGAGCGGATGCGCCACGGCGAGCGACGCCAGCACGCCCAGTTGCGCGGGGCCGAGCTCGGTGCCCGCGCGAAGCACGGTCTGTCCCTTCGTGATGTCTTCACCCGCCTTGCGAACGTTCGCGCCGGCGTCACGATCCCGAAGAATGGTTACCGTCGCCTCGCCGAGGTCGGTGTCTTCCTGACGGATGACGCTGTCCGCGCCCTCCGGCGTCGGCGCGCCGGTGAAGACCCGCGCGCTCTCGCCGGGACCGAGCTTGCGGGTCGGGAACTGTCCGGCGGGAACATGCTCGACGACCCGGAGCCGGACCGGCGCGGCGGCGGATGCGCCGCGGACGTCCGACGCTCGGACGGCGTAGCCGTCCATGGCGGAGTTGCTCCAGGGGGGGATATCGAGGGGACTGACGACGTCTTGCGCGAGCACGCTGTCGAGTGCGTCGTCGAGCGGTACGCGCAGCGCCGGCTGCGGCCGCACGTCGGCGAGGATTCTGCGGGCGGCGTCGGCGGGAGCCAGGCCCGTCTCGGTCACAGGATCAGCGCGCGCTCCCATACGAGGTTGGCGAGAGTCTGGAGCCAATTGGTATCGCTGAACGCGAGCACGGGACAGCGCGCGTCCTCCCCGGCGGTACGATCGTCGACCACGAGCGCCACCCACTCCTTGGCGTTGGGCGCCGCGGGGTCGTAGATCGGACGACCCCCGATCACCTTGCGCCACACCTCCACCTTGGGCAAGGCCGCGCGTTTATAGCCTTCGCAGAGGACGATGTCGGCGCCCTCCATGTAGCGCCGCGCCAGAGCCACCGCATCGTAGTCGTCCGCGGTGCGCTCGAAGAGCACCCGCAGATCGGGCGCCGCGATCAACGTGCGTTCCGCCCGTGCCTCGCGGAAATGGCGGAAGGTGTCACTGCCGGGCCGATCCACGTCGGCGGGATGATGCCCGTGTTTGATGGTCATGACCCGGCGTCCGCGGCGCACGTACTCGCTCGCGAGCGCCACTGTCAACGTCGTCTTTCCCGCGTTCTTGATACCGATCACCGTGATGAGTCGCATGAGTCAGAGCGCGTCCGCGCGGGCAAGGTCGAACGCCGTGTTCACGTTGAAGAACAGTTTCGCGGGATCACCGATTCGCCGCACCTGGTCGAGCGTGAGGCGCCCCACGCTGACCGAGTCGTGAAATCCGACGGCGCGGAGATCGCCGGCCGCGAGCTTCGCGGCGATCGCCGGGGCGCAGGCGGGCCCATACGCGGCGCAGAGCGGCTCCAGCCCCTCGCGGCCGCCGGTGCTCTCGGGCAGGAACGCATCCCAGCCATCGAGCCCCGTGGCGAGCGCGCGCAGCAGCTCGGCGGTGACGAAGGGCATGTCCCACGCGACGCAGACGACGGGAGCCGGAGCCTCGAGCACCGCCGTGTAGATCCCGCCGAGGGCGCCGAAGCCCGGGCGCAGGTCGCCGACCACGCGAAGCTCGGGACGCCAGGTGCCGCTGTCCGCCGCGTTGGCCACCAGCAGGGGCCCCGCGCCCAGGGCCGAAACGAACGCCTCCACCAGGCGATCCAATATCCTCACTCCCCCGACGCGCTCCAGGCCCTTGGGTTTGCCGCCCAGGCGGGTCGCGTCACCGCCGGCGATGATGGCCCCGGCTATGCGTGGCACGCGCGCGGCACCCGATCAACCGACGCCGGTGCAATCGGCATAGAGCGTGGGATTCTCCATCACCCGTACCCGCTCGAGTCGGGCGCCGGCAGGGAGCCTCTCAGCCACCCGCCGGAACGCGTAGGCCGCCAAAGCTTCGCATGTGGGCAGCGTTCGCGCAAAGGCGGGGACGTCGCGATTGAGGTACTTGCCGGCGAGTGGCTCGACCACCTCGTCCTGAAGAATTTGATCGAGCTGGACGAGGTCGATCAACAGATCGGGCGGGGCGTCCGATCCGCCGGTCACCGTCACCGCGCAGCGATATTCGTGGCCGTGCGGGGGCTCCTCGGAGAGTGCCCCGAAGGCTTCACGATTGCGTTCGGGACTCCACTCGGGCCGATAGAGGCGGTGGAGGGCGAAGAAGCTCACGGTGCGGGTGAGCGAGGTGGGCATGCCGCCGGCTACATGATGAAGCCAAGTCCGACCACGAACCACGGCGTCAGATTCCATTCCTTCACGTCCGCTGTCACCGGGGTGACGCCGGCGTTGAAGCTCGACGGATAGGAGAGCTTCCAGAAGCTGGCGCGCGCCTCGGCTCGAAGATGAAGCCGGTTCCCGAGGAACATCCTGAACCCGGCCCCCGGACCGAAGAACCCCTTCCTGCCGAAATTGTAGCCGGTCGTGTCCGCGGGCGTGCTCTCGGCGAAGGCGACGCCACCGAAGATCCCGGTGAACGGCGCGAAGCCGTGCCAGGTCTTGCCGCCGGTGAGGTTCAGGGTGATGAAGGCGTCTATGAAGGTCACCTTCTGGTCCACCGGCCCCGAGACGCGCTGATCGGC
>DATHMJ010000407.1:0-3307 GCA_035487215.1 Gemmatimonadales bacterium | reverse complement strand
CAGCGTGCGCCGCCGCCCGTGGGCGGCGATTGTCGTGCTGCTGATCGTGAGCACGATCGTCATCTTCTGGATCGCGGGCGAGCGGGCACCGTGGTCACCCGATTTCGGCGCCAAGCCGCTCGCGGCGGACGTCGTGCGCGACACCAGGCCCAACGTGGTGGAAGGCGCGCGCCTGTTCTACACCAAAGGCTGCGAGTTCTGCCATGCGATCGGTGGACAGGGTGGCGTGCGGGGTCCGGATCTGACCCTCGTGGCGACACGCATGTCCCCGCTCGAGATGGTCGCTAGAATCACGAACGGCAGCCCGAACATGCCGGCGTTCACCAGCACACTAACACCGGACGAGATCCAGGCGATCGTCGCCTTTCTCGCTACCCGCAAATAGACCCACCCCGCCCGGAGAAATGTCGCATGAGTTATCCGACCATGCTGCCCGACCCGACTTTCTACCCATCGCCCCGGCTTGCCGCCAGCGGACCGGCGGAGAAGCTCGCATACGTCGTCACGATCAGCCCCGGCGACGTTCGAGCCGACGCGCTCGTCGTCGTCGACGTCGATCCCCAATCGACCAGCTACGCCAAGGTCGTGGGCCGCGTAGACATGCCCAACCGCGGCGACGAGTTGCACCATTTTGGCTGGAATGCCTGCAGCTCGGCTCTCTGCCCCGCGAATCCGCATCCGCACATCGAGCGGCGTTATCTCGTCGTGCCGGGGCTGCGTTCGTCACGCATGTACATCCTCGACACCAAGCCGGACCCACGAAAGCCGAAGCTGACGAAGGTGATCGAGCCGGCGGAGATCGCGAAGAAGGCCGGCTACACTCGCCCCCACACCGTGCATTGCGGCCCCGAGGGGATTTACGTGAGCGCGCTCGGATCGCCGGAGGGCAAAGGGCCCGGTGGCGTGTTCCTGCTGGATCACAACACGTTCGACGTGATCGGTCCTTGGGAAAAGGATCGCGGACCGCAGTACCTCGCGTACGATGCCTGGTGGCACCTGACGCAGGACACCATGGTGACGAGCGAGTGGGGCACGCCCGACATGGTGGAGAACGGGCTGGTCCCCGAGCTGCTCTTGGGCAAGAAGTACGGACGGCACGTGCATTTCTGGGATCTTCGGAAGGCGCGGCACATCCAGGCGCTGCCCGTGGGCGACGACGATCAGATCGTGCTCGAGCTGCGCCCCGCCCACGACCCCACCAAGTCGTACGGGTTCGTGGGCGTCGTGGTCAGCGTCAAGGACCTCTCCAGCTCCATCTGGCTCTGGCACAAGAAGGGCGGCAAGTGGGCGCTCGAGAAGGTGATCGAGATTCCCGCCGAACCGGCGGACCCCAGCCTGCTCCCCCCGGCGCTGCAACCGTTCAAGGCGGTCCCGCCGCTCGTGAGCGACATCGACCTTTCGGTGGACGATCGCTTCCTCTACGTCTCGTGCTGGGGCACGGGCGAGATGCGGCAGTACGACGTCTCGGATCCGTTCCACCCGAAGCAGACGGGCAGCGTGCACCTCGGTGGGATCGTGCGACACACGCCGCACCCCCGATCGGGACCGCTCAACGGTGGACCGCAGATGGTCGAAGTGAGTCGCGACGGACGCCGAGTTTACTTCACCAACTCGTTGTACAGCCCGTGGGATGCACAGTTCTATCCTGAGGGAATCCGCGGCTGGATGGCGAAGCTGGATGTGGGCGCGAACGGCGGCATCACGCCGGACCCCAAGTTCTTCCTCGAGTTCGAGGGTGAGCGGCCGCACCAGGTGCGGCTCCAGGGCGGCGACGCGTCGTCCGATTCCTACTGCTTTGCGTGAGCCCGGCCGGCATCTGGTCGGCCGCGGCACTCGGGGCGTTCCATGGATTGAACCCGGCCATGGGCTGGTTGTTCGCCCTCGCCCTTGGACTTCAGGAGCACCGCCGCTCGGCGGTGCTCGCGGCGTTGGTGCCCATCACCATCGGGCATGCCGCGTCGGTGGCGCTGGTGGGCCTGCTTCTGGCGGGAGCCGGACTCGCGGTTTCTCCCCGGGGTCTCCGCTTGGTCGCGGCGGCGGTGCTGATCGGGTTCGGACTCTTTCGCCTCGCCCGTCCTTACGCGCATGCCCGCTGGGTGGGCATGCGCGTCGGGTTTCGTGATCTCATTCTCTGGTCGTTTCTCATGGCCTCCGCGCACGGCGCAGGGCTCATGCTCGCCCCGCTCTTTTTAGGCCTCCCCGGACCCGCGGCACACGTGCACGCGACCGGGGGACTCCTCATCCTGGCCGTGCACTCGGTCGCGATGCTCCTCGTGATGGCCACGGTGGCCCTCGTGATCTACCAGACCGTGGGCCTCGAGCTGCTCCGCCGCGCCTGGCTCAATCTCGATCTGGTGTGGGGAGTGGCCCTCATCGCGGTCGGCACGACGATGTTGGTCGCGGGCTGACCGGCTCGCCAGGACGCGCAACCCGCGGTATCATATCCCGCACTCCGTCCCATCGCCGTCATCTTCCCTTGGAGGGCGTCATGGTGACCCTCAGTGCCCTGTGGATGCCGATCGTTCTCTCCGCGGTACTCGTATTCATCGTCAGCAGTATTCTGCACATGGTGCTCAAGTACCACGCCAGCGATTACACCAAGCTGCCGAACGAAGACGCCGTGCGTGCCGCGATCAGGGGCGGGAATCCGGCACCTGGGGCATACATGCTTCCCTACGTGGGTGACTACAGCCAGATCAAGAACCCCGACGTGCTGCAGAAGTTCGTCGACGGACCGGTGGGAATGCTCACCCTCAGAAAGTCCGGCACCTACGCCATGGGCGGGAGCTTGGCCCAGTGGTTCGTGTTCTCGCTCGTAGTCGCGATCTTTGCCGCGTACATCGCGTCGCGTACCGTTCCACCGGGGACGGACTATCTCCACGTCTTTCGCGTCGTCGGCACCGTCGCGTTCCTGAGCTACGCCGGCGGCGAGATCCCGCCGTCCATCTGGATGGGCAAGCCGTGGTCGATCACCCTCAAGGACGTGTTCGACGGCCTCGTCTACGGACTCGTGACCGCGGGCGCGTTCGGCTGGCTGTGGCCCCGCTAGCGCGCGCGCACGTCACGTTTGTGTAGGAGTTCGACGACAGAAATGCAGTCCGGTTGACAGGCGCCCGCCGATCTCCCGACGCCCCTTCCGAGGTTGACCGGTCGGGGCGTCGGTCGTTTCCGCGAGGCGGCGGTGCCGGGCCTTTCGAGTGGACCTACCCCGCCCGTAGCCTCGGCAGTATCCTAGAGGCGGCTCTAAGCCGCCTGGATTTCCCCACACTTTAGGCCCAAGCCTTGGCCGATCTTCGCGAGCAGCTCG
>DATHMJ010000406.1:0-5883 GCA_035487215.1 Gemmatimonadales bacterium | reverse complement strand
CGAGCCGGGCCTCGCTCACGCGGCCGTCCCGGACCGCGCGCTCCAGCGCATCGACCGTCGCACGCGCGTCGGCCGGCTGGAGCAGGAGGTCCGCGCCCGCGAGGAAGGCGAGTACCGGGACCTCGGTCCGGCCGTACGCGTTTACCAGCGCGCCCATGTCGAGCGCGTCGGTGACGATGAGGCCCTGAAAACGAAGTGAGTCCCGCAGCAGTCCGGAGAGAATACTCGGCGCAAACGTGCCCGGCCGGCTTTGCCCCCGGTCCAACGCGGGCAGCGCGACGTGGGCCGACATCACGCCGGTCACGCCGGCGGCGATCGCTGCGCGAAACGGAAGCAGCTCCAGCGTGTCCAGTCTCCGCCAATCGGCCTGCACGACTGGCAGCCCGATGTGAGAATCGGTGCCGGTATCGCCATGGCCGGGGAAGTGCTTCGCGGTCGCCGCCATCCCGTGTTGCTCGAGGCCGCGGACCTCCGCCGCGACGAGCCGCGCCACCGCGCGCGGATCTTCGCCGAACGAGCGGGTGTTGATGATGGGATTCGCCGGGTTGTTGTTGACGTCGGCGACGGGCGCGAACGTGAGGTGGATGCCGACGGCGCGCCCCTCCTCCGCGGTGATCCGCCCCATCGCGTACGCGTCGGAGTCCCGCGCGGTGGCGCCCACACCCATATTGGAGGGGAACGGCGTGCCGCCGACGAGCCGGATCGCAGTCCCGGCCTCGAGATCCGAGGCCACGAGCAACGGGAGCTGCGATCTGCCCTGGAGCCGGTTGAGCCGCGCCGCGATGTCGAGCGGCGAGCCGACCGATACGATCACACCGCCGACGTGGAGCGAGTCCACGAGCTGGACCGTCGTGGCAAAGCCCCAATCGTCGTCGGCGGCATACGTCCCCGCCATCCACGGCATCACCAGCTGCGCGACCTTGTCGCGAAGCGAGAGCGCGGCCAGCTCGTGATCCAGATCGGGTTCGCCGGGTGCGGCGGCCGTCGGCAGCGGAGCGGGTGCCGTGGCAGGGGCGCCGGCGCGAGGAGCGCAGGCCGCCAACACGCCAATCGCAATCAGGAGCGTTCGGTGCACAGACGGCTCGCGCTGGAGTGGGCGTGGGTGCTCGCGTTGGGTGCGGCGTGCGCACCCGCGTCGTCGGTTCGGGTGGCCGAGGCGTCGCATACCCCTTCGGCCGCGGAACCGGTGCTGCCGGGCATCGATGTGCTGCTTCGCGACAGCGTCCATCTCGTGCGCGGCCGTGCGGTCGGCCTGGTCACGAACCAAACCGGTGTGGACGCGCGCGGCATCAGCGACGTCGCGCGACTCCGTCAGGCCGGTGTGCGGCTGGTCGCGCTCTTCAGCCCCGAGCACGGGTTCGGGGGTCGAGCCGACCCGGGCGCGGCGGTGGCGTCGATGCGGGATTCTGCAACGGGTCTCCCAATCTACAGCCTCTATGGCCGCACCAGCGCGCCAACGCCCGCGATGCTGCAAGGCGTGGACCTGCTTGTGGTAGACCTACAGGACGCCGGGGCCCGCTACTACACCTACATCGGCACCACCATCGACGTGATGACCGCCGCGGCCCGGCAAGGGATTCCCGTGCTCGTGCTCGATCGGCCCGATCCGATCGGCGGCTTGGTTCAGGGCAACGTGCTCGATCCGGCGTACGCTTCCACAGTGGGTCGGTTGGCCGTGCCGATGCGCCACGGGCTCACCATCGGTGAGCTGGCGTTACTCGCGCGACGGGACCTCGGGCTGGCCACCGCGCTCACCGTGATCCCGCTCGCCGGCTGGAAGCGGTCGCTTGCCTTGGACGAGACCGGCCTTCCGTTCGTTCCGCCGAGCCCGAATCTCCCGTCGGTGGAAGCCTTGTTCCACTACCCGGGGACGTGCCTGTTCGAGGGGACGGCGCTATCGGTAGGACGGGGGACCGATGCGCCGTTCGAGCAGATCGGCGCGCCATGGCTGGACACGGCGGTGGTCCTGGAGCGGATCCGCGCCGAGAGCCTCCCGGGCGTCCGGTTTCGGGGGACAGCGTTCACCCCGCATAACCCCGGCGACGGACGCTTCCCCGACACCACCGTCACCGGGATTCGCCTCGAGGTAACCGACCGGCGCGCGTACGACCCGACCCAGACAGCCGTATACCTCCTCGCGATCGTCGCGGCAGTCCATCCCGACCGGATTGGCTGGATTCCAGCCCACTTCGACCGGCTGGCCGGCGGTCCCGGGCTCCGCGAGGCGATCCAAGCCGGGGAAAGGCCCAGGAAGATCATCGGCGGATGGAGCGCGGGCCGGGCCGAGTTCGAGGCACGCCGTAAGGCGTATCTGTTGTATGGCCAATAGCTAAAGGCCTGAGGCCAACGACCAAAGGCCAACGGCTGCCAATAGCCAAATCCCGTTCTCACGATTATTGTTTCGCGGCGTTTTTCGGGGTCGGAAAGCGCCGTGTACCCTCTGGCCCGGTCGAGGAGCGACACCCGCTGAAGCCGCTGGACGCCCTGGAACGGCCGTTCTACGCCGCCGTTCGCCCGCTGGTGGACTGGCTGATTCGGAGCGGCATCAAGCCCAACACGATTACGACGTTCGGCACCGGGCTGGTGCTTCTCTCGGCCTTGGCCTACGGTGTCGGCGCGATTCGGTTGGGCGGGGCGCTGCTGCTCACGAGCGGCATCGTGGATACGCTGGATGGCCAGGTTGCGCGCGGCGGCGCGATGGTCACGAAATTCGGGGCGTTCTACGACTCGACGCTCGATCGCATTGGGGACGGCGCCACGTTCATCGGAATCGGGGCGTTCCTCCTCACCGCGCCGGACGTCGCGTACCGGTACCCCGCGATCATCACCTGCATGGTGGCCGTCCTGGCATCCCTTCTCGTGTCGTATGCGCGCGCGCGGGCCGAGGGGCTTGGCATCGAGTGCAAGGTCGGCATCGCGCAGCGCGCCGAGCGCATCGTCGGGTTGGGCGCGGCCTCGCTCCTGGTCGGCGCGGGACCCCATGCCCTCGTGCTCGAGGTGATCGTAGCGCTGCTCGCCATCGCCTCGATCATCACGGTGGTGCAGCGCTTCATCTATGTCTACCGGCACGCGGAAGGCCGCGCACCGGAGCTGGCCCTTCGCACGGCCGAGCCGGCTGCCTCGAAGCAACGGGCGCTGGATTCTCTCGCGAAAGGATCGTAAGAGTGGCGGATCAAGGGACGCGGACGGTCGCACCGGCTGGAGGTAAGCTCGGCGTGCTTTGCGTGGGACTCGGCGCCGTGGCGTCCACGTTCATCGCCGGCGTGGAGAACATCCGCCGAGGCAAGGCGCGTCCCATCGGATCGCTCACGCAAATGGGGACGATCCGGCTGGGCAAGCGAACGGAAGGCCGAGCACCCCTGATCAAGGATTTCGTTCCGCTGGCGGATCTCAAGGACTTGGTGTTCGGCGCGTGGGACCCGATTCCCGACGATTGCTACACCGCGTGCATCCGGGCCGGCGTGCTCGACCGGCACGAGCACGTCGAGCCGATCGCCGACTTCCTCAAGAGCATCAAGCCGATGCCCGCCGCGTTCGACCAGAACTACGTCAAGCGCCTCGAGGGCAAGAACGTCAAGCGGGCCAAGACCAAGCGCGAGCTGGCCGAGCAGCTTCGGGCGGACATTCGCGACTTCAAGACGCGACAGCGGTGCGACCGTCTGGTGATCGTCTGGTGCGCCTCGACCGAGATCTTCATCAGCCCCGGCCCGACGCACTGGACGCTGGAGGCCTTCGAGAACGCGATGGACGCGAACGATTCGTCCATCGCGCCCTCGATGCTCTACGCCTGGGCCGCGCTCATGGAGAACGTACCCTTCGCCAACGGCGCACCGAATCTGACGTGCGATTTCCCGGCGCTGGAGCAGCTCGCCAAGAGTCGCGGGATCGCGATCGGCGGCAAAGACTTCAAGACTGGGCAAACGATGGTGAAGACGGTCCTGTCGCCCATGTTCAAGGCGCGCATGCTGGGCGTGGCGGGCTGGTACTCGACCAACATCCTCGGCAACCGGGACGGCGAGGTACTCGACGATCCGGAGAGCTTCAAGACCAAGGAAGAGTCGAAGCTGGGCGTGCTCGAATACATCCTGCAGCCGCAACTCTACCCGGAGCTGTACGGCGGCATGTACCACAAGGTGCGGATCAACTACTACCCACCCCGCGGTGACAATAAAGAAGGCTGGGACAACATCGACATCTTCGGATGGCTCGGCTATCCGATGCAGATCAAGGTGGATTTCCTCTGCCGGGACTCCATTCTGGCGGCGCCCCTCGTGCTCGACCTGGCGCTCTTCTTCGACCTGGCGCAGCGGGCGAAGCTCTCGGGGATCCAGGAGTGGCTGTCGTTCTACTTCAAGAGTCCGCAGACCGCCCCCGGCCTTTACCCCGAGCACGATCTCTTCATCCAGCAGACCAAGCTCAAGAATACGCTGCGCTGGCTGATGGGCGAGGACCCGATCACCCACCTCGGGATCGAGTACTACCGCGAAGCATGAAGTACTTCCATCGCACGTCGGTCGCGCCGGACGAAGTGCTCACGCGCGCGGCCCAGTTTTTCGGCACGCACCTCCGTCCGATGGAGGAAGGCCCGCGCCGGCGGCGGTACGCCGGTGACATCGGGCAAATCGGCGTGGCCGCCGAGCCGGAGGGCGGCCACTATACCCGGATTACAGTGGAGACCAACCAGCCGGGGGAGAGCGAGGCGGATCGCCTCGCCAAGCGGTTCCTCACGCTGGTGCACACGATGGCCGAGCCCAGCCACGCGCCACGTGGCGCTTACTAGCCAGACCAGGAGATCTCGATGAACCGGTGGACGGCGCTTCTTCTCTCGACGGCGGGCCTATTCGTGACCCGCTCGGCGGCCGCGCAAGAGGCGGCGGGACACGCGGGCGGTGGTGAAGCGAGTCTCATCATCCCCGACCTGAATTCGGTGCGGTTCCTGAGCAGCGGCATCCCTGGCCACGCGCTTCTCCTGTGGGGTCTCATCGTCTGCGCCCTCGGACTCTTGTTCGGGCTGGTGGCGTACGCTCAGCTCAAGCGGCTGCCGGTGCACGAGGCGATGCGAGAAGTCTCCGAGCTGATCTACGAGACCTGCAAGACGTACCTGATCACCCAAGGCAAGTTCCTCGCGCTCCTCTGGATCTTCATCGGCGCCATCGCGGCGGTGTACTTCGGCGCACTGGCGGAGACCGTCGACCCGGTCACTGGGGCGGTCGGGCGCGGCTTTCCCGCGGTCAAGGTCGTGATCATCCTGGCCTTCAGCCTGCTCGGCATCCTGGGGAGCTACGGCGTCGCGTGGTTCGGCATCCGGGTGAACACGTTCGCCAACTCCCGCACCGCGTTCGCCAGCCTGCGCGGCAAGCCGTATCCCTGCTATCAGATCCCGCTCAAGGCGGGGATGAGCATCGGCATGCTCCTCATCAGCGTCGAGCTGGTGATGATGCTGTTCATCCTGCTGTTCGTGCCGGGTGACTATGCGGGCCCGTGCTTCATCGGCTTCGCCATCGGCGAATCGCTCGGAGCGGCGGCGCTCCGCATCGCCGGCGGCATCTTCACCAAGATCGCCGACATCGGCTCGGACCTGATGAAGATCGTGTTCAACATCAAGGAAGACGACGCGCGCAACCCGGGCGTGATCGCCGACTGCACGGGCGACAACGCGGGAGACTCGGTGGGACCGAGCGCCGACGGGTTCGAGACGTACGGCGTCACCGGGGTCGCGCTCATTTCGTTCATCCTGCTCGCGGTCAAGGATCCGTCGGTGCAGGTGCAGCTCTTGGTGTGGATCTTCGTGATGCGGGTCATGATGATCGTCGCGAGCGGCGCCTCGTACCTCATCAACGGGGCTCTGGCGCGCAGCCGCTATGCGACGGCCGACAAGATGAA
>DATHMJ010000405.1:0-7992 GCA_035487215.1 Gemmatimonadales bacterium | reverse complement strand
GATCGAGGACGGGCTGATCACGCCGGTCATCCGTCACGCCGACCAGAAGTCGCTGCGCGAGATCGGCGCGGAAGCGAGAGATCTCGCGGCCCGCGCGCGCGACCGCCGGCTGGCGCCGGACGATTACACCGGTGCGACGTTCTCGGTGTCGAACCTTGGCATGCTCGACATCGACGAGTTCACGGCCGTGATCAATCCTCCGGAGGCTGGGATCCTGGCCGTCGGTCGGATTGTTCAGAAGCCGGTGGAGCACGGAGGCGCAATCGCGCTCCGGCGTCGCATGCGGATCACGATGTCCTGCGATCATCGCGTCATCGACGGCGCGACCGGCGCCCGGTTTCTCCAAACCCTGAAGGGCATGTTGGAGAACCCGCTGGCGATGCTCTGGTAGGTTTCCGCTTCAGGAGGCTTTCTTGGCGAACTTCGACGTCATCATCATTGGCGGCGGCCCGGCTGGCTACGTCTGCGCCATCCGCTGCGCCCAGCTCGGCCTCACGGCGGCAGTCGTCGAGCGCGACAAGCTCGGCGGCGTGTGCGTGAATATCGGATGCATCCCGACCAAGGCGCTGCTCCACAGCGCCTACGTCGCGAACGTCATCCGGCACGACGCCAAGGAGCTGGGGCTCACGACGGGCGAGCTCAAGACCGACTACGGCACCGCCATGCGCCGGTCGCGGAAGGTCGCGGAGCAGAACTCGAAGGGCGTCGAGTTCCTCATGAGGAAGCACAAGATCACGGTGGTGCGCGGCGCGGGTAAGCTCCTGCCGGGCCGGAAGGTACAGGTGGGGAAAGAAGTGTACTCGGCCGCCAAGGGGGTGGTGCTGGCCACGGGCTCCCGGGTGAAGGGCCTGCCACAGATCGGGCTCGAGCTCAACAAGACCAGCGTCATCAGCTCGGACGAGGCCCTCTTCCTGGAGCAGGCACCCGCCTCGCTCGCGATCGTGGGCGCCGGCGCCGTGGGCTCGGAGTTCGCCGACGTCTTCAACGCGTTCGGGACCAAGGTCACGCTGATCGAGGTGCTGCCGAGGATTCTCCCCGTCGAGGATGCGGAAGCCTCGGACGCGCTCACAAAGAGCTTCAAGAAGCGCGGGATCACGGTCCACGCCGGCGCCAAGATCACCCGCGCCACCGTGGGCAGCGACAAGGTAACGCTCGACATCGAGGTGGGTGGCAAGACCGAGAAGGTCGAAGCGGAGAAGGTCCTGATGGCCGCTGGTCGGGCGCTCAACACGGAGGACCTGGGACTGGCCGAAGCTGGTGTGCAGCTGACCAACAATGGCTTCATCAAGGTGAACCTGGCCACGCTCGAGACCACGTCACCAGGGGTCTACAGCATCGGCGACGTCGCCGGCCCCCCGATGCTGGCCCACAAGGGGTACCGGGAGGGCGAGCACGTTGCCGAGCTGCTCGCCGGGCATCCGCCCCGGCCGATCGACTACACCAACGTGCCCAGCGTCACGTACTGCCACCCCGAAGTGGCGAGCGTCGGCCTCACGGAGGAGCAGGCGAAAGCGAAGGGCCTCGCGATCCAGGTCGGGCGATTCCCCTTCAGCGCCAACGGCCGGGCCCGCACCTCCAACGAGACCGAGGGCCTGGTGAAGATCATCCGGGACACGAAGTACGGAGAGATCGTCGGCGCGCACATCGTGGGCTCGCATGCGTCCGAGATGATCCACGAGCTGGTGGTGGCACGCACCAATGAGTACACGGTCGAGGAAGTGGATCTTGCGATCCACGCGCACCCCACATTGTCCGAGGCCATCGCCGAGGCGGCCCTCGACTCCATGGGCCGGGTACTCCACATCTGAACCCGGTTCGGATCGCCACCTCGGGCGTCGCTTCCGCCGCGCTCATCGGCACCCTCGTGGTCACGCTCGCCGTGCTCGGCTTGGACGTCCTCCGATTCGGCGTGGTCACCGGCCCGGCAGTCGGACGGACCGTCGGCACGGCGCCCACCGACGCCGCGATCGACCTGCTGCTCGGAGGAACGCTGGGAGGATGCATGATCGCAGGTGCGGCCGCCTGGTGGTTGCTTGCGCCGATCGATTCGCTGTACCGACGAGCGGGCCTGGCCCTGGCCAGCAGCTTCGCGACCGTGGTCCTGATGCTGGCGGCGGTACCGGTGCACCGCTGGGCGGGACAGCCGGGATTGGCCGGCTTCGCGCTGCTGCTCGCGACCGGGGCGCTGCTGTTCGCGGTGCGGGCGCGGCGCGCGGCTCGGGACGGATGACCGACCCACTCGTCGTCCTCGATCTGGGACGAGCCGCCTATCGCGACGTGCTCGAGCTGCAACGCACCTTGGCTCGCAAGCGCATCGCCGGCGAGATCGGCGACGACGTGCTCCTGTTGGTGGAGCACGAGCCGGTCGTCACGCTGGGGCGCGGCACTCGCGCGACCAGCCTGCCGGTCGCGCCGGAGGAGTTGAGCCGGCGGGGTGTGGACGTGTTCGAGGTAGAGCGCGGCGGGGACGTCACCTGGCACGGACCCGGCCAGCTCGTGGGCTATCCTATCCTCGATCTCAACCGTCACCGACCGGATCTTCACTGGTATCTTCGTCGTCTCGAGGGGGCGCTCATCGCCGCACTCGCGCGGCTCGAGATATCCGCCGAGCGGAACGCCGGCCTCACCGGTGTCTGGACGCGGGGGCGGAAGATCGCGAGCCTGGGTATCCACGTGAAGCAATGGGTCACGCTCCACGGATTCGCGCTGAACGTCACCAGCGAGCTGACCGGCTTCGAGCTGATCGTCCCGTGCGGGATTCAGGGGGTCGTGATGACGAGCGTGGCCCGCGAACGCGGAGGGCACGACGACCCCGCCGCCCTCTGGGGCCTGACGCGGTCGGCGGTGATCCACGCACTCGGCGCGGAGCTCAATCGCGAGCCCGTGACGGGCGCGCTCGAGCCCGATGGAACCGTTGCGACATGACCGCCTCTCCCAGTCCTATTCCGCGTCTCGATACCAGGGCCGAACGGGATCGCCTTCCACCGGGCCAGATCCTCACCCAGAAATGGCCGGTGCTGCACTACGGCACCGTCCCCCACGTCGATCTCGCGCGCTGGCGATTCGAGGTGAGCGGCGCCGTGGCTTCGCCGTTCTCGATCGGCTGGGACGAGCTGCTCGCGCTGCCTCGACAAGAGACGATCTGCGACATCCATTGCGTGACGCATTGGAGCCGCAACGACAACGTCTTCGGAGGCGTGCCCGTGCGGACCGTGCTCGAGCGGGCCCGCCCGCTTCCCGCTGCCAAGTTCGTCCTGGTTCACGCGGAGCAGGGATACACGACCAACGTTCCGCTCGCCGATCTCGACCGCCCGGCAAACTTGCTGGCGCTCACCCACAACGGCGAGCCGCTGACGCCGGAGCACGGTGGCCCGGTGCG
The DNA here is from genome assembly GCA_035487215.1 of Gemmatimonadales bacterium. Classification (GTDB taxonomy): domain Bacteria; phylum Gemmatimonadota; class Gemmatimonadetes; order Gemmatimonadales; family GWC2-71-9; genus DASQPE01. Next base: position 4,613 of record DATHMJ010000405.1, on the reverse strand, counting down.
TTTGCTGATTCCGCATCTGTATCTGTGGAAGAGCGCGAAATGGGTGCGCGGCTTCGAGCTGCTGGAAGAGGACTACCCGGGGTTCTGGGAGCAAAACGGGTATCACATGCACGCCGATCCGTGGACCGAGGAGCGGTACGGGCGTCCGGATCATTCCAGAATGCGACGGGGGCCACGGGGGTGACGGCACCCGGGGCGGCCCTCGCCGACCCCGTTGCCTTTGGGCCCCTGACCCATCACCCTTCCTACATGGCCGACCTCACAAGGCGACCGCCGCCGGAAGCGCAGGCGGAGCAGCGAGTCAGCGAGATTCTGCGGGCGGCGGAAAGCTGGTCGAAGGAGGCCCCGCGCGCGCTGTTCCCGGCGATTCGGGCGGTGTGCATCCGCCTGGCCGAGATGGTGGCGGACCAGCGCCACTACCTGGCTCCCCTGCCGGAGCCGCAGGAATCGGAGCGGAAGGCCGTACTGACCCTGGTCGCGGATCGGCTGCGCGCCCCGACGGTGACCGGAGGGCTGGAGCCGCACCTCAAGGCGCTGGAAGAGATGGAGCTCCGCTCCACCGGCTCCTGGGCCACCGTGGCATCGGCGCAGACCGAGTGGATCACGACGGCGATTCGGTATCTCGAGGGGAGCGCCGCCAACCTGCCGGCAGGAGAGCGGCCCGATCCCTACTGGGCCGACGATGTGGTGGCCGGGATCATCGCGTCGGTGCGCGCGCTCATCGGCGTGGATGAATTGCACGCGCGCACCGAGGCCCGCTACTCGGGGCCGGGCCGGCGGGAGCCGGCCTCACCCGATGCCGAGCCTTAGGCGGTTACCGCCTCCTCCGCTTCCGCCGCCAACCGCCGCCGTCCCTCCCGCTCACCAAACAACTCGAAGAACCGACCGAACACCGTCACGCCGGTCCAGAGCTGCTCCAGATCGAGCTTCTCGTTGGGTGAGTGAAGCCGATCATCGGGGAGACCGATGCCGGTGAGTAACACCGGCGCGCCCGAACCGCTCAGCTCCGGCACGATCGGAATCGAGCCACCCGAACGCGCACGCACCGTCTTGCGCCCGATGACCTCCTCGAATGCGGCGTCCAGCGTGGCGAACGCGGGATCGGTGGTGTCGACCTCGACCGGATCGCCGCCGTGGAGCAACCGAACCTCGACATCCGCGTACTTGGGCGACACCCGCGCGACCGCGCGGGCGAGTTGCCGCTGCACTCGTTCAAGCGATTGCCCCGGCACCAGCCGGAGACTCACCTTCGCGGTGGCCTGCGCCGGGATGACCGTCTTGGCACCCTCGCCGACGAAGCCGCCACGGATGCCGTGGATCTCGAACGTCGGGAGGGCCCACGTGCGCTCGAAGACGTTGTAGTGCTTCATGCCCGTGAGGGTCTTGGCGCCCACTTCGTTCTCGAGATACGTGTGCTTGTCGAAGGGGAGCTTCTTCCAAGCCTTGAGCTCGGCCTTGGATGGCGCCCGGACGTCCTTGTACAGCTTCGGAATCCGGATCTCGCCGTGCTCGTCCTTGAGGCGGCTCAGCATGCGCGCGAGCGTCTCGATCGCATTCGGGGCGACGCCGCCGTAGGCACCCGAGTGGAGGTCGTGGTCCAGCGTACGCACCACGATCTCGGCATAGCACATGCCGCGCAGCGCCGTGTACACGGCCGGGATGCCGGGCGCGAAGTAGGCCATGTCGGAGACCAGCACCGCGTCCACATCGGTGCGCCAGCGCTCCTCGCGCAGCAAATCGAAGATCACGCGGCCGCCGCACTCTTCCTCGCCCTCGAAGATGAAGCGGACGTTGAGGGGCGGACGACCATCCGGTCCCCGCACGGCCTCGTACGCCTTGAGGAGGCAGTACACCTGGCCTTTGTCGTCGGCGGAGCCGCGCGCGTAGAGCTTGCCGTCGCGCACCGTCGGCGTGAACGGTGGCGTGACCCACTCGTCGAGGGGATCCGGAGGCTGCACATCGTAGTGACCATAGATGAGCAGCGTCGGCTTCCCTTCGGCGTGCGGGCTCTCCGCCCACACGACCGGGTGGCCCTGGCCTTCCACAAGCGTCACGACGGGGCAGCCGAGCCGCTCGAGCTCGGCCATGAGCCATTGCGCGGCGACTCGACAGTCGCCGGCATGATCGGGGAGCGCGCTGATGCTCGGGATGGCAAGGAACTCACCGAGCTCACGCAGCATACGCTCCCGCTCGCGGGAGACGAACATGTTATCCATAGGGCATAACCTACTGCGCGTAGCGAAACGGGAGAAGAGTCCGGGTGATGAGCATCACAGCGACGACCATCACTCGGGGTGTAGGCTCCCGGTTCCGCGGTCGCCGCCGGGTGCCCGGCGGCTGCCTGAAGGACCGACGAACCACGTGGAGGTCACATGCAACGGACGCAGCGCCTTACCTTGCTCTCGGCCCTTACCGCCGCCGCCCTCGCAGGTGTAGCCGCGACGGCTGGCGCTCAGCAGGAACCATATCCGCAGAAGCCCCCCGCCCCCGTCGAGACGGGAGCGGTGGACTCCACCAAACACGTCATGCCGCCGGCCGCCGGAAAGCCCGCCGACACGGCGCTCTCGCGGCAACCGGGGGTCAACCCCGCCGCGGCGCCCGCCCCGACCGGGGATCTGCTCGATCTCAATACCGCGACCAAGGAGCAGCTCGAGGCCGTGCCCGACATCGGCACCGCCTACGCCGACAAGATCATCAAGGGCCGCCCCTACGCCCGAACGGACGAGCTGGTGTCGAAGAAGATCCTGCCGAACGGCGTGTTCGCCAAGGTGAAGGACAAGCTGGTCGTACAGCAGAAGTAGCCATTGGCTATTGGCCGCTCCGATAGCAAACGACCCTCCGTGGGCATACGCGGAGGGTCGTTCGCTTACGGACTGTCGCCGAGCACCGCCGTCAGCCGCGCGAGCGCGCTGTCGCCTTCGACCCCTTCCACCAGATTCTTGAGCGACGACACGCTCTTCGAGACGTCTGCGTCGTGCCGCTCGTACCATCGGTCGAACAGATCGAGGCGCGTCCGGTAGATCCGCGCGCCGACCAGCTGCGCGTTGTTGATCGGCCGCTCAGCCAGCCGGCCGATGCGGTAGGTCAGCAGCCGGGCCCCGACCGGTCCCTCGAGCTGGGCCCGGGCCCACCGCGCCGCGTCGGCGCGACCGGAGTCGACTGCTTCCGGCGTCGGGTGCGAGTCGTAGAGCCGCTGCAATCGTCCCACGAGCGAGTCGTAGTACTCCCCCAGGACGATCTCGTCGTGCCACCGGTCCGCGGCCCGTTGCGCGGCCGCCGAATCGCCGCGGGCGCGGAAGAAGTGCTCCGCCGCGCGGTAGGCGACCAGCTGGGCATAGCTCTCATTGAACGGGGTGGCGCTGGGAACGTAGAGCGTATTGTGCGCGATCTCGTGAAAGACGAGGGCGGCCAGCTCCACCGAGTCGGTCGTGAGCGCCGTGGACAAGAGCGGGTCGTTGAACCAGCCGAGGGTGGAGAAGGCCGCCGCCGGCCGGAGATAGATGTCGTAGCCCCCCGCCGCCAGACGATCCGCCTCGCGTTGCGCGGCGTGGACGTCGAAGAACCCCTTGTACGGAATGCGCCCGACGATGGGATACTTCCAGGTGTAGGGGCAGATACAGTCTTTCGGAGCGGCGGACAGATTGAGCAGCAGCGTGTCCCGCCCCACGTCGGCGTAGGTGGTGTAGGTCTTCTTGGCGGCGAGCCCCAGGGTCGCGGCGTAGTTGCGGGAATCGAGCACCAGCTGGAGCTGACTCTTGAGCTCGGGCGGCGTCCTCGGATCGGAGACGAGGGTGGTGATCGGCTTCCGCGCCTGGAGGATTCTCGTCTCCTCGAACCCGGCGCGCGTGAGGTACCGAACGTCTTCGCTGGCGACGTAGGCGGTTCCGTAGCCCGCCATCAGCACACCCACAATCACGACGAAGATCATGCCGGCGCGCCCCATTGCGCGCGCGTCACCGGACCCGGACCAGGCCCACGCGCGGAACGAGGGTCTGCGAGATCGCGGCGCCGGCAGGGCCTGAAAGCTTGAACTGAACGGCCGGGGCGCCCGCCGATTGGATGATGCGGGCGTGATGCGCGGAGCCCTGCAGCAGCGTGCCGCTGTGCGTGTACGTCCCCGTCGTCGTGCTGTCGGGGACGAGCGGGAACGGCGGTGTGCGGTTGAGCTGGGCTAGAGCCGCCCGCAGCCTGAAGCCGATGTACTGCAGGCGCTGGTTGACCGGCGTGAAGTTGGGGAGATCGTCGAGATAGTTGGCGGCCTGCCAGTAGGTCACGAGGGTGGGGAACGGAGTGCCCGCCTGTTGCGAGACGTTCGCGGACCCGACCATCGCCGTGTTCTCGAGCTTGAGCGTCCAGTCGGTGCTCGGCACGATGAACCGCGCGGAGTCCGCCGTCGACGTGCCGAATTGATTGGCCAGCCACTTCACCATGAGCCAATTGGCGCCGCGCTCGTTGAGCGTCCCGCTGGATTGGTCCGACTCGATGAGCGAAGCGGCTTCGGGATTGGTCAGGTAGTTGTATGCGTTGGTGTAGTTCGAGAAGACGAACTGCCCGAGTGTGTTCCCGCGCTGCAGCAGCGGATTCTGTGCATCCGGAATCAGCCGGCCGCCCAG
>DATHMJ010000404.1:0-2165 GCA_035487215.1 Gemmatimonadales bacterium | reverse complement strand
TGCGCGGCCCTGCTGGCGGTCCTTGGGGCGTTGCTCGTGCGGGCCGAGCTCGTGGGACTTCCGCACCGCCATGTCCGAGACCCGGAGGCGCTGGAGCGGCACGTGTCGCCCACCGTCCGCTGACTTCGGATCACGACGCCGCATGGGTTTCTTGGAGCCGGTCCAGACGCTCGACGATGACGCCACCCGCCGGGCCATCCGCGCCTATCAGGCGGACGGGATCGCCTCGCAGGTGCGCGATGCGCTCGGCAATGGCACGCTCCTCGTGGGCTACGCTCTCCTCCTCGGGGCGTCGCACACCGCGGTCGGCGTGCTCGCCGCGCTGGGGCCCGCCACGCAAGTGCTTCAGCTTCCCACGGTCACGCTGGTGGAACGGTGGCGGCGGCGGAAAGCGGTCTGCTGGTGGGCTGCGCTTGCGGGACGCACGGCGTGGCTCGCCGTGCTCGCCATTCCCGTATTGGGGCCGACGCTTCGGATGCCCGCGCTCTTCGCGACGGTGCTGGTCACCGCCGCCTTCGCGACGATTTCCGCGGCGGCGTGGAATGCCTGGATTCCGGACGTGCTGCCGGCCGCCACGCGGAATGAGATCGTCGCGCGCCGACTGGCTGGCGCGACCGCGGTGGGAGCGGTGCTCATGCTCCTCGCCGGCGCGGGCGTGGACCGGCTCCAAGCGACGGTGCCCGATCCCACGGTGGCGTATCGGGTGGTGCTGGCGATCGGCGCCCTTGCCGGGCTGATTGGCCTCCTGCCGCTCGCCCGCATTCCCGAGCCACCGATGCCGGTCGGACCGGTCCGGCCGTGGCGCGACGTGCTGGCGGCCCCCCTTCAAAACCGCACCTTCCGGTCCCTCGTCGCATTCCTGGCGGCCTGGACGTTTGCCGTGAACCTCTCGGCCCCGTTCTTCAGCGTCTATCTGCTGCAGCGCGTCGGACTCTCCATCGGCTTCGTGCTCGCGCTCACGGTGCTGAGCCAGCTCACCAGCGCGTTCGTGATGCGCGCCTGGGGTCGGGTTGCCGATCGGTTCAGCGCGCTGACGGCCCTCCGAGTATCGGTCATCGGGTTTCTGCTGAGCGTGGCGGGATGGCCGATCGCGGGCCGGCTCGCGCCGGCCATGCTGGTGCTCGTCGCGCTCGCGATCATTCACATGCTCGCCGGCCTTGCGAGCGCCGGCGTGACGCTCTGTACCACGACCGTCGCCATGGAGATCGCGCCGCCGACGGAGGTGGGCGGCTACCTCGCCGCCAATGGCATCGTCTCCGGGATCGCCGCGGCGCTCGCGCCGATCTCCGCCGGCCTTGTCGCCGATTGGCTCGAGCCCCAGCGACTTTCGGTCACGATCCGTTGGAGCGCCCCGGCACGGGGCATCGCGCTCGCGCCCCTGGATCTTCAGGGACTCGACTTTCTCTTCGTGGCTACGGTGCTGCTCGGTCTCTACGCCGTGCACCGACTGCTCGCGGTGCCGGAGCAACGTCCGGCCGATCGTGCCGTGGTCGCGGCGCTGGCTGACGCGGTGCGGGAGCAGATGGCGCTTCCGCTCCGGCCCATGACTACCGTCCCCGCGTTGCGCGACCTGGTACACCTCCCGCTCGGCCTCCTCGGCCGGCTCGTGCCCGAGCGACGCGGGAGACAACGCCCCCCGTTGGACCGCCGCTCCCGTGGCGGCCCGGTCCCATCGTCTGCAGATTGAGTCACCCCCAACCTGGTGTCATCCCATAGCCACAGCACGTCCGGCGCCCACGGGCGTCCGGCTCGAGGACCAACCGCGTGCCCTCGGCCCCACCAGCAACGTGCGTTGGCACCTGGTAGTCCTGTTGGCTGTTGCAGCTTTCGTCGCGTATCTGCTCCGCCAGAACATGTCGATCGCGGGCGAGCGCATGATCCGCGACCTCGGCCTCACCCAGGTTCAGCTCGGCATCGTGCTGGCCGCGTTCGCGTGGGGCTACGCGATCTTCCAACTCCCGGGCGGGGTCTGGGGCCAGCAGATTGGCGGACGCCGGGGCTTGGCGCTGATCGCCGTCGCTTGGGGCGCGCTCAACATGCTGGTCGGTCTCGTGCCGGGTGTCGGGGTTGCCTCGACCCTCACGATCATCGCCAGCCTGGTCGTGCTTCGCTTCCTCATGGGCGCCGCCCAGGCACCGCTGTTCCCCATCATGAGCGGCTTCGTG
>DATHMJ010000403.1:0-9820 GCA_035487215.1 Gemmatimonadales bacterium | reverse complement strand
GCGGTCTCGTTGACGGCGTTGACGGTACGGGTCAGGCGAAAGCCGCCGGTCCGTTCCAGCTTGACGTCCGGCCGCACCTCGACCAACAACTCGAACTCGATCGGGCTGCCGTCCTCGAACTTGAGATTGCGGATGGAGGGGTCGGCGATCGGCTTGAGGGACTCGGATTGTCTGGCGGTTTCCCAACCTTCGCGGATGACCTCTTCGAGGACCGTTTGGCGGATGGCATCGCCGAAGCGCTTCCGCACGACCGCCGCCGGGGCCTTTCCCTGCCGGAAGCCCGGGAGGCGCGCCCGCGTCGTGTAGTACTTGAGCGCGGCGTCCTCGGCTTGGCGCACGCGGTCGACGGGAACAGTGACCCGAAGCGACTTCGACGCGGCGTCTTCAGCGGTCTTCTCGACCTGGATATCGGTCATGGAGGGAAAATGTAGCCCTGTGCTGGGCCGATGGGCAGATGGGGAAATGCCGGCGCCGAGGCCGAGGTAGAGCGCAACGGAGCGCCGCAAGCCGCGAGCGGTTCAGTGCTTCGGCGCTCGGCACAACCGCGTGCTCGCTTGATCTCCGCTGATTCCGGTGCCGAGGTCGAGCCAAGCTAACTCATTGTCCCATTTGGACCTGTCCGCTGCTAAATCGCCGACACCCGCCGGAAGCCGGCGGCGACGCCTTCGCGGTATGCTCGTTGCCGCGAAAAGTCCAAGTCCCACCGACACGTCCGAGTCCAAGGAGTGCACAATGGTCGCTTCGCTGCGCCGCTCGTGCGTTCTTCTGATCGCAGGGGCCGCTCTCACCGTCGGCTGTGCCTCCGAGCCGCTGTCTCCGGCCGCGGGCCGGGTGGACGATTACATCGCCGGCGTGACGGCTCGGAATGGGCAGGTCACCGCCGTACTGCGTGACAGCGCGCCACCGCCGGCCTCGTTCGGGCCCGCCGCACAGGTGACCGCGACCGATCCCGTCGTGCACGCGGGAAGCGCCAGCTTCAACATCGCGGGCGGCGCCGACTTCACGCGCGTCTACGTCTCGACTCCCATGGGAGCGGGCTGTTGGGACGTCACCCTCCCGAACGGCGTCACCGTCGAAGACCTCGTGATGGGCCTGAGCCCGAAGCTTCGCAATGGGCGGCTCAAGGTCCGCTTCACGCTCGAGGGGCCGAGTGGTGTGGGTGGCGCTGCGGAGCAGGAGATCGACGTCGGGCAGTGATCACCAATCGGATCAGCGCGGTTCTTCCGCTCCGGCTCGGGGGGGCCAAGGAAAGCTCCGACCTCGATCGGGTCGAGCGACTGCTGCTCCCCTCGTTCGCGCTGCACTGGCGTGGACCTGCCGCCGTCGAATTCCTCGTGGTGGTGCCCCCGGAAGACCTGCACCGAATCAGGACCCGCCTCGTCGGCGCCTCTCCCTTTCAGCTCCGCGTCATCTCCGAGGACGTTCTGTGTGCCGATCTCGCGGGTGAGCGCGGCTGGCACAAGCAGCAGATCCTCAAGCTCGCGGCGGCCAGGGCGGTCTCCAGCCTGTGGTACCTGACGCTCGACGCGGACGTGCTGCTCGGGCGCCCGAGCTCGGTCGCTGATCTTATTCCCGACGGCCGTTGCCGGTTCAAGCAGGAGCGCGCGCAGGATCACTGGGACTGGTGGCAGGCGAGCCGCGGGATTCTCCGCTCGACCGTCGAGCTGGGCCCGGGCGACGTGGTGATGGGCGTGACGCCCGAGCTCCTGCGCCGGGATGTCGCCCTGGACCTGCTGGACGAAATCGGCCGGCGAAACGGCACGGGGGCCGCGGACCGGTTCCTGTTCGACTCGCGCTCGAACGGCTGGACCGAGTACACACTCTACTGGCTCTACATTCTCGAGCGCGGCCTCGAGCGGCAGCTCTACGACTGGAGCCCGTCGAATCTCTACGAGGGGCTGTGGTTCGCCGATCAGGCGGCGGATGCCGAATACGTGAGGCGTCTGTTCGGCCCCGCCTCGGACGCCGTGTTTCTGGTGCTCCAGAGCAATCTCGGGATCCCGCTCCGCGACATGGAGCGGCTCGTCGCCGCGCACCTCCCGCTCGGCACGCGCGGTCCTTCACTCGACGCGGTCTGGACGCGGCTCGGGCGAACGGTGTCGCGGTGGTCGGCGAGCGTCTCGGCGGCGTGGGGTGCGCTGAAGGAGGAAGTGGAAGTGGGGCCGCGAATGCGAACGCCGGGAGTCGAACCCGGACCCCTTGCGGGACAGGATCCTAAGTCCTGCGCGTCTGCCAGTTCCGCCACGTTCGCAAATCAGACCCAAGATACTCCGTCCGCCGCCTGACGGCTGGCGTCACCGCGCGCGGCTGATCTCGGCCCCGCCAAGGCGCAGGCCCAGCGCCCGCACGACGCTCGCGTCGACCCGGAGGCTGCCATCGGGGTCCGGCGTGGCCGCGAGTCCGAAGTGATCGTCGAAGCTCCAGATCGCCCATCCCATGCCCAGCCGCTCCGCGGTCATGCGCACATCCCGCAGCCACGCTTCCCGAGCGTCGGGCCGCGCCGTCGCCGCGGATGCGCCGAACTCACCCAGGAAAACCGGAACCTTGTGCTCCCGCCCCCACGCCGCCGCCTGTCCCAGGCGCCGTCCGATCACCGCGGCGTTCCAGCCCTGCGCGCAGTACCGGCGCGTCGCGCGGGCCGCGCTCGAGTCCTGCTGTGACGCGGCGAAGGCGGCACAGCCGACGCTGTCGACGGGATAGGGGAGGCTGCGCAGCTTGCCCGCGGGCGGTTGCGCCCACTGCTCTCCCTGGTGGCTCAGGATCATGGGCTCGTAGAAGTGGAACGTGTAGACCACGTTGCCGTCGGCGACCGGAGTGAGCCGGAGCAATCCGTCGATGCTGGACCATCCGGTGCCCGACGCGATCAGCGTGTGGGCCGGCGCCGCGGCACGCATGGCGGCGAGGAGGCGCGCCTGGACCGGCCCCCAGTCTCTCTCGCGCCGGTCGAAGACGGGCTCGTTCATCACCTCCAGAAAGAGGCGCTCGGGATCCCGCCGACTCAGATGCCCGGCGAACGCCGACCAGAACCGGACGAAGTGATCCGCGTAGACCGAGTCGGTCTCGATCCGGCGATTCTTGGAGCTGGGGTGCGGCTCGACGATGACGCCGAGATCATGCGCCAGCAGCCGATCCAGAACGGCGTCGAGATGGGCGAGGGCGGTCGAATCGGGCCGATCCGGAATCGCCGGATTGAAGACCTGACCCAGCGGGACGACGAGGCGGACCGCACTGAAGCCCATGCCGCGGATCAGTGCGGCGTCGGCATCCGTGAGGTCGTGGCCCCGCGGTGACCACGTGGTCTGCCGCACCACGGTGGACCACTGCGTGATGTTGGCGGCGCGGGCGAGCCTCGCCAGTCGCGTGGCGGGCACCGTAGGAAGCGGTGCCGGTGCGACGACCGGGTGGGCGCAGGCTGCCACGGCGAGAACCGTTGCAGCGAAGCCGGGCCCGAACCCGCTGTGTGTTCGGAGCAGCATGCCCGGAATTTCGCCGGAAGCGACCATCGGAGGCAATCCGTCGGCGTGGCCGTAGCGGCGCGGATATACTCATGAGTCCAAGCCACCGGGGCACCGATGCGATTGTTGGACGTGGAGCGGACCACCGAGGGCGACCGCGTGGCTCTGGTCGGTCGGATCGAGCGCGGCGGTCGGGTCGACCAGCTCTTCTTCCGCTTCCCCGCCGATATGGCCGGCTCCGAGCCGCCCAACGCCGATCCCTTTTTCGCAGCGCTCCTCGTCCCGGCCCTCGCTTCCAATGAGTCGTTGGTCGTGGACCCGCCCGTGTCGCCCCGATTGCTCCGCCGCGCTCATCGCGTCCAGGACATTCTCACCAGCTGGTACGAGACTCGGCGCCGAATCGACGTCGTCGCGACGGCGAGGGCCGTGCCATCGGAGGGTGGACCGCGACGGGGTAACGGAGTCGGCACGTTCTTCTCCGGCGGAGTGGATTCCTGCTACACGTTGCTCAAGAATCGGTTGGGACTGCCCTCGCTCGCCGACCCGATTACCCACCTGATCTTCGTCAAAGGGTTCGATGCCCCGCTGTCCGAGGCCGAGCAACTGGGCGAGTCGGAGGTGCGGCTGCGGGCGACGGCGGCGCGGCACGGCTGCGTCCTGGTGGCGGTCGAGACCAACCTTCGGGAGGTCGTGCCCGCCCCTTGGGGCGAGATGCAGTGCGGATCGGCGCTCGCGGCTGTCGGACTGGCGCTCGGGTCGATGCTCCGGACGGTGCTCATCCCGGCCTCCTACGAATACGGTGACTTGATTCCGCACGGGACCCATCCGCTCCTGGACGAGGCTTGGTCCACCGAGACCACGGAGTTCATCCACGACGGCTCCGAGGTCACGCGGGTGGCCAAGCTGGCGGCGCTGGTTCAGCATGCCCCGGACATGGTGGATCAGCTCCGCGTGTGCTGGGAATCGGGCAAGGGGGGGCCGGACAACTGCGGACACTGCGGGAAGTGCCTTCGAACGATGACCTCGCTGCGAGCGGTGGGTCACCTGGGGGCGACGACGAGCTTCCCCAACCGATTGCCCCCGGAGTACCCGCGGGCTTTTACTCCCAATGAACGAGCGCAGCTGGGCCACGTGCTCGAGCAAGCCCGGCGCGTCGGTGACAAGGAGCTGGTGCGGGGGCTGGCCCGCCAAGCTCGGGCCCTGGATCTCAAAGACGGGCTTCGCCGGGCGCTGCGCGCCCTGCCGCTCACCGCCGCCGTTCTCGATGCCCGGGCGAGTGTGGTCAGGCAATGGCGCCGGCGGTGAGACCGCGGCACTAGCTCCGATCACCCATCCGTTCCACCAGGAACCAGACGACCGCGCCGACCAGCGCGGCCGCGAGTCCAATCCCCAGCAGCACGGCCGCGCCGCGGTCGCCCTGCATGAGCCCGCGGGCGCCGAGGCCGGTATAGGCGACCCCGACCGCCACGAGCCCGACGCTGAGGCCAACGAAGATCGGCTTGAGGCCGTGCATGGCAGGAGTGGTTGGACGGTCCAAAGATAGCGCCGGATGGGCTTGTCGCACCGATCAAATCCGCTCCATATTCCCGCCACCCCCGAGCCCTCGCGAATCCATTCGATGCGATTTCCGCTTGGCCTTACCGTGGCGCTGGCTGCCGCGGTGACCGCAGTCCCCGCACGTGCCCAGGACGTGATCGCGATCCGCGCCGGCCGGCTGGTCGATGTGGAGCACGGCCAGGTGCTGCGCGACCAACTCGTGCTGGTCCGCGGCAACAAGATCGAGGCGGTCCAGCCTTGGCCGGCCAAACCGCCGCGCGGTGCTCGAGTGATCGATCTTTCGCGCGCCACGGTTGCGCCTGGTCTGATCGACTGCCATACGCATTTGGTCGACGACGTCCAGTCGGCCGACGTCCTCGCCCCCCTCAAGCGAAACGCGGCGCAGCAGGTCCTGGTTGGGGTACGGCAGGCCCGAGTCACCCTGTTGGCGGGATTCACGACCGTTCGCGACGTCGGTGCGTACCGGGCCTTCGGCGACGTGGCGCTGCGCGATGCGATCAATGATGGCACCGTCATCGGCCCGCGGATGGCGGTCGCGGGGGGCTACATCACCGTAGCGACCGGTGGCGGCGAGGTAGCGGGCATGGCGCCGGACGTGACGCTTCCTCCCGAGTTCCGCGCCGGCGTCGCCAACTCGGCGGACGAAGTGCGGGAAAAAGTCCGCGTCTTCATCCACAACGGCGTGGATCTCATCAAGGTGATCGCGACCGGTGCCGTGCTCACCAGCGGGACGAGCCCGGGCGCGCCCGAATTCACCGAGGAAGAGATTCACGCGGCCGTGGACGAAGCCGGAAAGTACGGACTCTTCGTCGCGGCCCACGCGCATGGAGCCGAAGGAATCAAGAATGCGGTCCGGGCAGGGGTACGCTCCATCGAGCACGGCTCGCTGATCGACGACGAGGGCATCCGGTTGATGGTGGAAAAGGGCACCTATTTCGTCGCCGATATCTACAACGGGGACTACATCGCGACCGTGGGAAAGCAGCAGGGCTGGCCGGAGGAAATCCTTCGAAAGAATGACGAGACCACGGCCGCACAGCGCCAGGGATTTCGTAAAGCCGTGGCCGCCGGCGTGAAGATCGCGTTCGGCACCGATGCGGGCGTGTACCCCCACGGCCTCAACGCCCGGCAATTGCCGTACATGGTGAAGTACGGCATGACGCCGATGCAGGCCGTGCAGTCGGCCACGATCGTCGCCGCGCGGCTCATCGGCTGGGACGAGCACATCGGATCGCTTGCGCCGGGCAAGTACGCCGACCTGATCGCGGTGGACGGAGACGCCATGGCGAATCTCGAGAGCTTCGTGAACGTCGCGTTCGTCATGAAGGACGGTGTGGTGTACAAAGCTGCCGGACAGCCGATCGGACGGGCGGTGCCTCGGTGAGACTCGCCGCACTCCACTTGCCAGCCGCGCTGGCCGTCCTGGCCGCGGTGTCTGGTGGCGGCGCGCAGGCCCAGGCGCGCCGACCCCTGTCTCTCGATGACCTCGCCCGCATGCGTCAGGTCTCCGAACCGCGGATCTCCCCGGACGGGGACTGGGTGAGCTACACCGTAACCACGACCGACACGGCGCGGGACCGGAATCAAAGCGACGTCTGGATGACGAGCTGGGACGGCAGCCGCACGCTGCAGCTCACTTCGTCCACCGAGTCGGAGCATGGCGCGCGCTGGAGCCCCGACGGCCGGTGGCTCGCGTTCCTGTCGGGGCGAGGCGATCCCAACGAGGTGGAGCAGCTATGGCTCCTGGATCGTCTGGGCGGCGAAGCCGCCCGTGTCACGGGGTATCGGGGCGGGGTTTCGGACTACGACTGGGCTCCCGACAGCCGGCGGCTCGTCCTCGTCGTCAGGGACCCGCCGGCCGGCTCGCCCGGCGACGATAGCGTGCGGCGGCCCAAGCCCATCGTCATCGACCGCTACAAGTTCAAAGACGACGATCGCGGGTATCTCGACCACCGGCGGGATCACCTGTATCTGGTCGATCTCGCGACGCGTCGGGGGACTCTGCTTACGCCCGGCGACTTCGACGACGAGATGCCGTCCTGGTCGCCCGATGGCAACGCGATCGCGTTCACCAGCCAACGCGGGGTCGATCCGGATCGGGCGCACAACTGGGATGTTTTTCTGACGTTCCCTACGCCGGGCGCGGAGGTCCAGCAGCTCACCACGTTCGAGGGGTCGGATGGAGACCCCTACTACGGCAGCCGCCCGGCGTGGAGCCCCGACGGCAAGTGGATCGCCTACCTGCGCGGGGGCGACCCCAAGCTGGTCTCCTACGGCGTGCAGCGGCTGGCCGTGGTGCCTTCGGCCGGTGGCGGCGCCCGCGTGGTGTCACCGGAGCTGGATCGATGGGTCCTGGAGCCGCGCTGGAGCGCGGACGGCAAGAGCATTCTCTTCTTGCTCGAGGACGATCGGAACATCGAGCTGGCGCGGGTGGCGCTCGACGGCGGACCGGTGGAGCGGATCACGTCGGATCGACGCGTGATCGACGGCATCGCGACCGGCCCCGGCGGAAAGCTGGCGATCCTCTCGAGCACGCCGGATACGCCCGATGAGGTCTACGCGGTGGAGAACGGCGGTACGCTCCGCCAGCTGACCCACCAGAACGACGCGTGGCTCAACGAGGTCGTTCTCGGACAAGTCGAGGACATTTCCTTCAAGAGCCGGGACGGCACGTCGATCAACGGGCTGGTGATGAAACCGCCGGGCTGGACGGCGGGACGCCCCTATCCCGCGATCTTGTGGCTACACGGCGGCCCGGTCATGCAGTTCCAGCACGGGTTCGATCTGTACGATCAGCTGACGATGCAGTGGCTCGCTACCCGGGGCTATGTCATGATCGCGCCGAACCCGCGGGGCAGCTCCGGCCGCGGCGAGAAATTCTCCTCGGCGGTCTATGCCGATTGGGGCCGCCGGGATGCCGAAGACGTGCTGGCCGCCGTGGACTACGCGGTGCGGCAAGGGGTCGCCGACCCCCAGCGCTTGGGGATCGGCGGTTGGAGTTACGGAGGGATTCTCACCAATGCGGTGATCGCGCAAGACCGACGGTTCAAGGCGGCCACCAGCGGAGCGGGGATCTCCAACATCCTGGCCGGGTACGGCACGGACGAATACATCGTGGACTACGAGACCGAGCTCGGGCCTCCGTGGAAGACCCTCGATACCTGGCTCCGGCTTTCGTTCCCGTTCCTTCACGCGGATCGGATCACCACGCCCACGCTGTTCATGGCCGGAACCGAGGATTTCAACGTCCCGCTGCTCAACTCCGAGCAGATGTATCAGGCGCTCAAGAGCCTTGGCCGCGACACCCAGCTCATCATCTATCCGGGCGAGCACCACACATTCCAGCGTCCGAGCTTCGTCCGGGACGTGCTCAGACGCTACGCGGACTGGTACGACGCCCGACTCAGATGACGGCAGCCGTCGCCGCTTTCATCCCACCTCAGGGAAGCCGGTCCAAACAGCCCTTGACCTTCGGGTTGTTGGTCTCGGTACGGGGCAGCGGCAGGTTCACCCCATCCCCGTAGATCAGCCCGCCCTTGTAGTAGAGCCCATTGGGGAACACGGTGTTGGCCGCGCGTCCGTACTGGCGGATCAGTCGCCGGAGATCGCCAAGCCGGTGGCCGGTTCCGAAGAGCCAGAACGCACGCTCTCGGAAGAGCAGGTCGGTCGCGGCGGTGGCGTTGCCCGGCGCCGCCAGGTCCGACATGCCGATCGCTTCGCGCAGCAGGTTGAGGCGATTCGTCATCGGCCCGAACTGCCCTGCTTGTAGTTCGCTTTCCGCGATGATGAGCTGCGCCTCGAGGTAGTCGGCCGTGGGGATCGGCGCGTCGAGCGTCGGGTACTTGTTCGGCTTCCAGGTCGGCGTGTTGTTGTCCGCTCCCAGCCCGGAATCACCCGTCACGCGCGGGTCGTTGGCCGAGACGTAGTTGAGCCCCACGCCGCCTTCCTGATCGAACACGCCGAAGTTGCCACCTTCCCATCCCTCCGCGACGCCATTGTGCAGCGCCGACGGCGTGAGGGCGTGTTCCGTGTTGTAGACGAACCCCGGGGGTACCGCGGCGACCGCCGCCGCGGCCTCGGCGAACTTACCCTGGTTCAGGAGCGCCCGCGCCAACCCGACGGAGGCGAGCGAGTGGATCGGGTCGCCGGCCACGATGGAGGGCTGCGCCAGCGCGGTGTCGAACCGGGCCACCGCCGTGTCCAGGATCTGGGCAGTCGTCAGCTGGTCTCCGTACGCGATGGTGTCGTTCACAATGTGACTGACGGGCACGCCGGAGCAGAAGTCCTCGGCGAAAAAGACGTACGCGAGCCCGGCGAGGGCAAACATCTCCGGAATACCGGTATCGGTCGTCGGGTCGGGGGACAGCTTCTGCAAGGATGCAGCCGCGTCTTCCGAGGCCGCCCGACTGCGGTGGAGGGAGCGGAAGAAGTCCTCGACGTTGACGTTGGTCGGCTGCCCCTGGCGCAGGTCGATCTCCGTCCGGGTTGGGATGAATCCCGGGTTCACGAACTCGTCCGCGAGGATGCCGCTCAAAAGGATCTGGCCGTCACTGAAGTCGTTGCTGATGGACGTGCCCGGGATGCTGACCGGGTTGAAATCCCCATCCTTCGCCAGCGTGAACTGGCTGATCGCACCCAGGCGCTTGGTAGCCGCGCCCGCCGGCGTGTCGAGGTTCGCGGCGTCCACGATGTTGGGATTCTGAGTGTCCAAGACGCCACAGCCGGCGCCGAGCAGAGTCAAAGCCGCCCAGGTGACCACCCCGGCGCGGTCGCAGATTCGCGCGATACGCATCGTCGTGATCTCCCGG
>DATHMJ010000402.1:0-3371 GCA_035487215.1 Gemmatimonadales bacterium | reverse complement strand
CCAAGCGGCTGCGTACCCTCCAAGGGCTGCTGCTGTGGTCGCGCCGCGCCGCGGTGTTGGCTCGGAGCCACCGGGCCCGCTTCATCTGGTGCGGCGACATCCACCCCTCGGCGTACCCCGCCAAGTGGACCCGCGAACGGGTCGGCACGCCCTTCGGCATCCTGCTCCACGGCGCGGACCTTCTCGTTCTTCAGCATCAGGTGCACCGCTCGGCGATGAAACGGCGAACGGCGCGGGCGTTGCTGGGCGCGGCGGCCGTGCTCGTCGCCAACAGCGAGTGGACGCGCGGCCTGGCGGAGGTACTGCTGCAGGAGCTCGAATTGGACGTGGACGAGGGCCGCGTGCGCGTCGTGCCGCTCGGCACCGATCCCGCCTTCTTCCGTCCGGGCGTTCCCACCGACTCCGTGCGCGCCCGCTACGGCCTGGAGCCGGGACGCTGGATCCTCACCGTCTCCCCCCTCGCCCCGCACAAAGGCATCGACACGGTGCTGCGCTCGGTCGCCTTGCTGGACGGGAAGGAGGCCGACGTGCGCTACGCCGTCGTCGGGGAAGGCGAGGGACGCCGTGAGTTGGAGCGCCTCGCGCACACGCTGGGTCTCGGGAATCGCGTCCGGTTCTTGGGTGGCGTTCCCGACGCCGACCTCCCCGGTCTGTACAATCTCGCCGATGCGTACGTGGGAGCATCGCGGCGGACGCCGCTCAGCGCCGAAGGGTTCGGCATCGCGCTGGCGGAGGCGGCCAGCTCGGGTCGGCCGGTCGTCGCGGGCCGCACGGGCGGAATCCCCGAGGCAGTGAAAGACGGAGAGACCGGGCTGTTGGTCGATGCAGAGCGCCCGGCCGAAGTGGCGGACGCCGTGCGACGCCTGCTCCGCGAGCCGAAGCTCGCCCGCCGGCTAGGCACGGCGGCCCGACGAGAGATCGAGCGATACTACAATTGGGACCGGGTGGCGCAGGAGCTTGCGGCGGTAGCGGCGGAAGCGGGCAGAGAAGCTGTTTCTATGCCGCCGTCTTAGGCCGCCGTCTTGGGCTCGCTCGGCAGCACCGCGAAGGCAGTCGAGGGACGGATGGACCGCTCGTTGGGCGGCGGCCAGCGCGGGTGTGGGGCCTCGTCGATTCGGTCCAGCTTGCCGCCCAATGCCTCGAGCGCGTCCCGGGTCGCGCGATAACCCGCTTCGAGCAGCTCGGGCGTCTGGTCGAACGCAAACATCGAAATGTGCGCCACCTGCGGCTGGAGCAGCACCAACGGGGGCCCAGCCCAGTGCCTGAGGTTGGCCTCGATCTGCGTCTGCATCACAACCTCGAGCCCGCGGATGTAGGTCGCCGCGAAGCCCTCCATCTCGTTGTTTTGGCGCTCCACGCTGGTTGCCGCGACGTTCACCGCGATGATGGGCCAAGGGGCCGCGGCCGCGGCGACGCGTACCGGCAGGTTCTCGATGATGGCGCCATCGACATACTGACGCCCACGAATGTCGCGGGGCGGGAAAATGCCGGGCAGCGCGCACGAGGCAAAGACCACGTCGGCCAACGGTACGTCCTCGGAGCCGCCGTCGCCCCAGACGACCTGGCGGCCCGAACAGAGGTCCACCGTGTTGACGAGCAAACGGTGCTTGGTGTCGCGGAAGGTGCGGTTGCCGACGATGCTGGTAATGAGCGTTTCGAGGGGCTCGCGGCGGTACACGGCCGGCGAGAGCATGCGTCGGAGTGCCATGTCGGCGTGGGCGACCTTGAAGACGTGCCGACGCTCCACCCGCAGCGCGCGCTCCCGCATCGCGGCGGCGGACATGCCGGATGCCCAGGCAGCGCCGATCAACGACCCCATGCTGGAGCCGATGACCAGATCGGGCGTGAGGCCGCTCTCCTCGAGCGCGCGGAACACGCCGATGTGGGCCAGGCCCTTGAGGCCGCCGCCACTCAAAACCAGGGAAAACTGGGTCGACTGTTTCACCGCTTGCCCCGACCGAAGACGGTCACCTAAGCTTGCAATCCGGGTGCCAGATCCCCGCTATCGGTAACCAACGCTAGAACTTGCAGCGCTCCTCCCTGCCTCCCGACCCGCCACCGGCCCCAGGGCTACCGGAGTCCCCGGGAATCCAGGTTCTTACGGTCATTGGGAGCCGCTGGCGCACCGACGCTTTCTTCCGGCTGGGGGTGGTCCTGGTGGCGCTAGTTGTGGCCGCTGCGGCATTTGCGCCCTGGCTCGCCCCCCACGACCCCCGGGTCGGGGACCTGCAGAATGCCTACCTTCTGCGCCCGGGTGGCAGGTACCTCCTTGGAACCGACACCCAGGGCCGAGACGTGCTCAGCCGTGTCCTCTACGGGGCGCGACTGTCCCTCCTGGTTGGCGTCATCTCCCAGACCGTCGCCGTGAGCCTGGGGGTCCTGCTGGGCCTGATCGCGGGGTATTACCAACGATGGGTTGATGCAGCGGTGATGCGGCTGGCCGACGTCACACTCGCGTTTCCCACGCTCCTGCTCCTGATCGCCGTCGCGGCGGCGGTCCGCCCGTCGTTGCCGGTCATCTTCGTCGTGATCGGGGTGGTCGGATGGGCCGGAATGGCACGTATCGTCAGGAGCCAGGTGCTCGTGCTCAAGGGGTCCGAGTACGTCATTGCGGCCCGAGCCCTCGGAGCCCGGGACCGTCGTGTCCTTTGGCGCCATCTCCTGCCCAACGTCAAAGCGCAGGTGATGATCGCCGCCACACTCGGTGTCGCCGGCGCGATCATGGCCGAGGCCGCCTTGTCGTTCGTCGGCCTCGGCGCCCAGCCGCCGACGCCGAGCTGGGGGGCGATGGTGGCCGACGGGCGCGATCTGCTTCGGGTGGCGCCATGGGTCAGCTTCGCGCCGGGGATCGCGATCGGCGTCGCCGTGCTCGGCTTCAACCTGGTCGGCGATGCGCTGCGGGAGGCGTTCGACCCGAGGGCCGGAGGGGAGAGGTGATCGGGTCGCGCGCGCAATTCTCGCCCGTGGCGCTCCGGGCGGAGGAATTTCCCTGGACGGCCGATGCCATCTACCTCAACGCCGCCGGCATCGGCCCATTGCCCGAACGCTCCCGTCGCGCCGTGGTCGAGTTCGCGGCTCTTCGCGCCTCGCCCCACCGGCTGTCTGACCGGGTGTTGTTCGGCACTCTAGCCGAGTCGCGCCGGCTGGCCGCGGCGCTCATCAACGCCGACGTCGAGGAAATCGGGCTCGCGCCGAACACCAGCTTCGGGGTCAACCTGGCGGCTCGGGCCCTGCCGCTCGAACCCGGCGACGTCGTGCTCGTGAGCGACGGCGAATTCCCGGCCAACGTCTATCCCTGGCTCGCGCTCCGGCAGCGCGGCATCGAGGTGGAGCTGGCCCCAACGACGGCCGAGGGGTGGCCGGACGAAGCG
>DATHMJ010000401.1:0-2247 GCA_035487215.1 Gemmatimonadales bacterium | reverse complement strand
GCGCGACGACTCAACCCCGGCTACGCTCCGATATGACCAGTCCCTTCGAGCCCGACGACCCTGGATCGGAGCCGTCGCCCGCGGCGCTGGCCGCGACTGAAGGTCCCGTGGAGCTGAGCGTTGCATTGGTCGACGACGACCGTACTCCTCAGGGCATGGTATGCATGGCGACGTACCGCCATGGTCGTTTGGTCGCGCGCTGCGCGCTGCCGCCGGAGGCGTGGGATCAGGTGCATGAGCACCGCTTGTTCGAGCAGCCCGTGCCGGTGATCCTGGTTGCCCGCGAGGCGCCGCCGGGACTGCAATGCCAGCTCTTCGCGATGGTGACATTGCCGCCGGATCTTCAGCTCGAGCTGGAAGACGAGGAGGCCGAGCCGTGGGCCGCAAGCGTTCCGGGCTCGAGCTACGAAGCCGCCACCGAAGAGGGCGACGACGATCCACCGGTCGCGCCGATCCCGCTCGGCAACATCGTGCGCTTCACCAAGGATCGGGTACACCCGGACAGCCTGCCGCTCGAGGCGGCGGACATTCTGCGAAAGATTGTCGAGGGGAAGACGGCGGAAGTGGTGGATCGGGCGCTGGAGGACCTGTAGGCCGCCGCTAGGCCGCCGCACTTCTGGACCGCTCACCGCTAGACGAAGGTGCCCACCCGGAACTTCCAGATTCGGCCCAGCAAATCGTCGAGCAGCCCGCGTCCGATGAACGCTTCGACCGCGGCGGCCGTTGCCCGCGAGTCGGCGCCCCAGAGGCTCGCCCGCTTGACCTCAGCCTCAAAATCGGCCTGGATGAATACCCGCTCGTCCAGCGAGAGCACCGTCGGCAGTGCGTCGGCGAGCTCGCTCGCGACCGCGTTGGCCCCCGGCCCGCCGATGGCGATCGTCGGATTGAGATGGAAGATCCGGTTCTCCATGTACCAGCTGTCCCCCACCACGACGGCCCGTCGGTACGCGTGTCCCGTCCCGCGGCGGTCGATCTCCGCCTTGAGCGTGTACGCCGTGGGCCGATCCCGCTCCTCGGCGGTGAGCGACGTACCGGTCACCAGAACGACGGTCTCGTCCGTGTCGATGAGTTTCATGGCTCGCGGGTATTGGCGGAGTCGGGCGGCGTCGCTCGGGTGACGGCGGGCGCCGGTGC
Organism: Gemmatimonadales bacterium; assembly: GCA_035487215.1. Lineage (GTDB taxonomy): Bacteria > Gemmatimonadota > Gemmatimonadetes > Gemmatimonadales > GWC2-71-9 > DASQPE01. Next base: position 1,113 of record DATHMJ010000401.1, on the reverse strand, counting down.
GGGTGAGCGCAGCTCCGGCGGCGGGGCGCTGCGCTGGTTCTTCTGGAACTCGTGCTCCTGCTCCTTGCGCTTCCGCATCTCGCTGATCGCCTTCTTGAAATCGTCCACCGTTTGCGCGCGATTGGCGGCGTAGCGCAGGTCCGCCAACAGCTCGTCGGTGTGATCGAAGGCCTTGGATTCGTTGGTACCGCCGTGCAATGGGATCAGCGCCAGCACCGCCGCCGGGATCTTGAGGCCGGCCACGGTCACGTATTTCTGATCGATGCCGAACTTCTTGCCCCCGATCTCGGTGCTCCACGACGGGAGTTGCGCGAGATCGGCGCCCGGCTCCTTGGCGATCGAGTCGAGGAACTTCTGAATCGTGGCCTTCACCACGCTGTCGGCGAGCTGAGCGTCGGTGCGTTGCAGCCGCTGGGCCAGCTCCTGCGGCGGCAGCGGAAGCGGCCGGACCCAGAGCTGACCGTCACCGAAGCCCGGGCCGATGCGATCCGGCGTGACGGGAGACGGCGCCGGCGGTATCACGACCAGGCCGGAGTCCCGCGGCGGCGCGACGGGCACCGGCAGGAGGATGATCGGCGTCGTCTCCGGGAACCGCCGAGGCGGCAGCTTGGGATGGTCGGGCGCTCCGGTTGTCGCGGGAGGCGTGCGGTAGGGCATTTCGACCGCGCGGGGGCCTTCGGCCACCGGCGGAAGCACGATGATCTGCTCCGGCCGATGCGGAACGTCCGGGGGACGGCCGTCCACCCGCGAGACCGCGATGAGGACGGCGTGCACCGCGACGCTGACCGCGAGCGCGATCCACGGCCAGTCCCGCCGGCGCCGCGGGAAGGTCAGGTCAAGCGGTGGTCGCGAGGGCTCCACGCCGCATCCGCTCGAGCATCTCACCGAGGCGCGCAATCGCCTCGCCGAGCCGGCCCGCGCCCACGGTGAGCGCGATCCGGAAGTAGCCTTCGCCGCCCGGGCCAAACCCGCTCCCGGGAAGCACGACGACCCCCACCTCCTCCAGCGACCGACGCGCGAACACCGCGGACGGCACGTCGGGCGGCAAGGGTACCCAGAGGTACATCGCCGCCTTGGGCGAGTCCACGGCAAATCCCGCGGCTCGCAGCGCCT
>DATHMJ010000400.1:0-3573 GCA_035487215.1 Gemmatimonadales bacterium | reverse complement strand
CCGCTCCCCAGGGCCACCTGCCGGGCGCCGTACAGGCTCAAGCCTGCCGCCACTGCCATTCTCGGTGATTCAACGCTGTCGGCGAGGCCGCGCAGCCGCTGGCCCGGAATTCCGACCCGGGCCGGCATCGCAAACACCTCGCGCGCGAGTTCGACGATGCCCGGCGTCAACGCGCCACCACCGGTCAAGATAACTCCGGCGGGGAGGCGCTGGTGATACCCCGCCCGGCTGATTTCGTCCAGGGCAAACTCCAGGATTTCCTGAAACCGCATGCGCATGATATGAGCGAGCATGTAGCGCTGCGCGGTCCGCCCGCCCTGCCCCGGCGTCGAGGGCAGCTCGACCAGATCGCTTTCCGGTACCAGCGGCTCGAAGGCGGCGCCATGCCGCTCGCGCAGTCGCTCCCCGTCCTGCTGGGTGACCTGGAACCCGTGCATGATGTCGGCGGTGACGTGCCCGCCGGCGCAGAGCAGCGATCCGGTATGGCGGATCTTCCCGCTGTGGAAGACGGCCACGTTGGTGGAGGCGCCGCCCAGCTCGACCAGCGCGCACCCCAGCTCGACCTCGTCCGGCGTGAGCACGGCCAGCGAGGCCGCCAGCGGCTCCAGAACGAACTCACCCACGTGGTACCCGGCCCGCTCGACGCACTTCCGCAGGTTCTGGAGGACGCTGGAGAGCACGGTGACCAGGTAAACCTCGGCCTCCAGGCGGGAGCCGGTCATGCCGATCGGCTCGTTGATGCCGCCCTGCTGGTCGATGATGTAGTCGAGCGGAATAGCGTGCAGGAGCTCGTGATCCCGGCCGAAGGAGATGTTGCTGGCCATGTCGTTTACCCGGGCCACGTCGCCGGTGCGGATCTCGTCGCCCGTGACCGACACCATGCCGTGCGAGCTGCGGCCGGCCACGTGCTCCCCCGCGATGCCGCAATAGAGCGTCCCGACCTCGACCCCGGCCATCCGCTGCGCGTCGCGCATCGCCTTGTCGATGGCCCGGGTGGTTTCTTCCATGTCGCGCACCACGCCGCGACGAAGCCCCGCGGTCCGCTCGACGCCGAGGCCCAGGATCTTGACCCCGGCCTCGCGGCCGTCGCCGGCGACTTCGCCGATGATTGCGACGACCTTGCTGGAGCCCAGATCAAGCCCGGCGACGAGGCGCTGGGGCTGCGGGCTCAAGCGCCCGCCCACCGCACGATCACCTGACCCGAGAACCGCCCGTCCAACTCCCGATAAGAGCGTTGCTGTCGGGCGAGATCCTGCGCGACCGCGGTCACTGCTCGTATGTCCTCCGTGGTTGCATTGGCCGTAAACCAGATGCGTCGTCCTTCGAGCTCGACCACCACGTCGTCTTGCACCCGCGCGGCGGTGGCGATCCGGGCGAAGAGCGTCGGATCGGCGTCCCGGATGACCGACAGGACCCGCGTGAGTCCCGAATCCGCGCTCGTGGCGATCGGGAGATCGGGTACCGCCTGCGCCGGATCGTAGGGAAGCACCCGGCCCCGATCGTCTACCGGCGTGAGGGCGCCCTTCCGCTGAATCAGCGCCACGGGCTCGGTTTCCCGGATCGTCACCGTCAGCGTGCCCGGGAGCCGGTGGCTCACCTCCACCTGCCGGATCCCACCGAGCGCGCGCAGCCGGCGCTCGAGCGGCCTCTCGGGGTCGAATACGCTCGCGTTCCGCCGGAGCGCCAGGGCGTCGGTGACGGTCTTGGGCGACAGATAGCGCGCGCCCGAGATCTCGATCCGCCGCACCCGGAAAAACTCGAGCTGACGGAGCAGCAACGGCACGCCGAACCAGCCCGCGGCTGCGATCACGACGCCCGCGATGATTTTCCAGCGAAGCGTCAGGCCCTTCCCGCGAAGCGTCAGGCCGCCCGAAGCCACTGGACCAGCTCCGGCCCCACCCGGGTGATGTCGCCGGCCCCCAGCGTGAGCACGACGTCGCCCGGCCGAAGCAAGCCGAATACCCTGCGACCGAGCGCCGCGCGATCCGCCTCGAAGATGGCGGCGCGGCCGGATCGCTCCGCCGCCTCGGCCACCTGGCGGCCGCTCACTCCCGGAATCGGCTCCTCTCGGGCCGCGTACACCTCGGTCACGACCACCACGTCAGCTTCGGCGAGGGCCTCGCCCATCGCAACGGCGTGGGCCGCCGTTCGCGAGAACAGATGTGGCTGAAATACAGCCACTAGCCGTCGCCCGGGAAACGCCTGGCGCGCTGCGGCGAGGGTGGCGACCAGCTCGGACGGGTGGTGGGCATAGTCGTCGACGATCTGCACCCCGCCGACCTCGCCCAGCCGCTCGAACCGTCGGCCAACTCCCGTGAACCCCTGTAGCGCGGCGAGAGCCGCATCGAGCCCCCCCGGCGCCACATGTACCGTCGCCGCCAGCGCCCCGACTGCGTTCCGCAGATTGTGCAGGCCCGGTACCTGGAGCCGCAGGGTCACGGGATCGGCGCCCGGAAAGATCACGCTGGCTCGGGTCTCACCGGGCACCTGTATGACGTCGGTGATCCGGATATCCGCTTCGCGGCCGAGGCCGAAGGTTCGAGCCCGGGGACCGACGCGGCCGGCGACTCGAAGGGCCCCTGGATCGTCGGCGCCGGCCAGCACCAGATCGCCCCGTGAAGCGAAGTCTACGAAGGCAGCCTCCAACGCCGCTACCGACCCGTAGCATTCCAGGTGGTCGGGCTCGACGTTGTTCACGACCGCGACCGTGGGCTGGAGGGTGAGAAACGCCTGATCGTATTCGTCGGCCTCGACCACGTAGAGCGCATCGCCGGCGATTCGCGCGTTCCCGCCCCACGACCCGACCCGTCCGCCGGCGATCCCTGTAGGATCGCGCCCCGCTGCCGCGAGCGCTTCGGTGGCCATCACAGTCGTCGTGGTCTTTCCGTGCGTGCCACTCACCGCAACCACCGTGCGTCCCGCGACCAACTCGGCCAAGGCCACTTTGCGCGGTATGACCGGCAAGCCGGCCTCGTGGGCCCGAATCAGCTCTGGATGGTCCGGCTTGATCGCTGCCGTGTGGACCACGGCTCGCGCTCCCTGGATGTGCCCGGGGGAGTGGCCGGTGGCAATCGGTACTCCGAGCGCCGCCAGGTCCTGAGCGCCGGCTGGATCGGCGTCACAGCCCGTAACCGTCACTCCACGGCGGCAGGCGATCAGGGCGAGCCCGCTCATCCCGGCGCCACCAATCCCCATGAAGTGGATCGGGCGTCGATCCGTGGAATCAAACAATGCCATTGTGGATGAGCTAATGTAAAATCTCGCCGTACTTTGCAACAGTCCGCCGTCAACCGATGAGCGTCAAAAGTTTGGTCGCTATGTCCCGCGAAGCCTGGGGCCGTCCCCGACGTCTGGCGGCGTCGGCCATGGCGTGAAGGCGAGCAGAGTCACCCATCAGCCCGCGCACTTCCGCGCCCAACCGCACGCCGGTGAGTCCCCCCTCGACCAGCATGAGCGCCGCCCCAGCGTCGCTCAAGACTTTGGCGTTCCGTGTCTGGTGATCGGCGGCCGCGGTCGGGAGCGGCACCAGGATGCTCGGCAGACCCCACGCGCACAGCTCGGCCACCGTGATCA